>CAYWMU010000064.1:0-12320 GCA_964459395.1 uncultured Bacteriovorax sp. | reverse complement strand
GAGGGGGGAGGACTGCAGGGGGGGGGCGGGAGTTTCATCGAGAAGCTGGACGGCCACGAGCCGGTCTTCGGAGTCGGTGATCAGGCGCAGGTGGGGATAGGCGGGCATGCCGGGGCCGATGGCGCCGAGCTGTCCGGCGGGACCGGTCTGCTGGAAGAATCCGCCGTAGGGGAACGGGGCGCCCGCGATGGGGGTGCGGGGCGCGGGCGGGAAATTCAGGAGGCGGCGGGCGTCGGACAGGCTCATCAGGGCCCGGAGCGGTCCATGCAGAAAGAGGCCGGCCTGGATGCGGGTGTCGGGAGAGGGTTGGGCGATGGCCGAGAGCAGCAGGATGAATTCGGTGGTTTCCGGGCGGTCCACCGGGGCGGGCAGGGTGTCCCAGGCGTAGCCGTACTGCGCGTGGCGCTGGGCGAAGGGGTCGGCGGGATCGGAATCGGGGGTGGGATACGGGGCGAGTTCGGCGTGGCGTTTCTTGGGGGCCAGGGCGTGCAGATTTCGTTTGGCCTCCGGCGTCATGCGGGCTCGGCGCAGATCATTGACCAGTTGATAGCACTGATTGGCGTAGAGGGTGACCGGCACGCTGTCGGGGGCGTCTGGGCGGATGGTCTCGAACAGCAGGGCCGCGTACTGGGCGTCGGCGATCAGGCCGGGAATCGCGGGGTCGGCGGGATCGGGCTTTTTCAGGAGTGTCTGATAGGCGGCGAGGGTATCATTGAACAGGGTGGCGGCCTGAATGAAGCCGGGATGATTCCAGGCGCCGGGGGTGACGGTGCCGGTGCCGGCGGATCGGGGTTCGGGCTCCGGCGGCGGTTCTTCGGGGAGTTGGTAATGAAAGCAATATTTAAACAAGAAGATATCGAATTAGTTGAGAATCAGATTAAAAAGTTTGAAGCCAGCACCAAAGCTGATCTTCTGGTAGTTATCGCTGATTCTTCTGACCCTTATCCAGCTGCTCCTTGGAGATTTGGTTTTATTTCTACAATCATAATCTCTTTCATTTTTGCTTATTACATCGAATTTAATCATCCACTATTGTGGCCTTTATTCTTTTCTCTACTCATGGTTCTTTTCACTTGGCTCGGACATTTCTCATGGGCCAAAAGACTTACTCTTGCCTATTGGGAAGTTGAACGTGAGTGTAAAGAGAAAGCTATCGAACTTTTTCACACTTTGGGAACTTCACAAGTTTCTCACCAGGTAACGGCAATGATCATGATTTCTCTCTATGAAAGAGAAATTGAAGTTTTAGTTGATAAAAAACTGTCAGAAAAAATTAATCAGAAAGACCTCGATCACCTCATCGAACTCATGAAGTCAGAGTTTCAAAAAGGTAATTTTGCTGTTGGACTTGTTAAATCGATTCAAGCTTTTGAAGAGAAAATCCTTCTTGATTTTGGAGGAGCTGTTTGTGATGTCGCTTCATCAGAGCTTCATGATTCTATTATTTTTATAAAAGATTAAGGGGCCTAAAAAAGCCCCTTCTTTTTTTACTTTTTATTCTTATGCTCTTCAATAATGGTTTTAACAACCTCTGGTTCAGAGAGAGTTGAAACGTCTCCAATCCCCTCATACTCACTAGCAGCAATCTTTCTAAGAATTCTTCGAAGAACTTTTCCTGAGCGAGTTTTTGGAAGTCCTGTTGTTATATGAATGACATCAGGAGAAGCAAAGCGACCAATTTTTTCTCGAACTATTTCCTTGATATCTTCAACAAGGAGATCTGAGTTTTTCTTTATGTCATAAAGGATCACATAAGCATAAATCCCAACTCCCTTGATGTCATGAGGCATTCCCACCACGGCGGCTTCAGCGACATCATCATGCTCCATGATAGCAGATTCAATTTCAGCAGTTCCTAAGCGGTGACCTGAAACGTTTAAGACATCGTCGATTCTACCAGTAACCCAGTAGAAACCATCTTCATCTCTACGAGCACCATCCCCAGTAAAGTAAAGGCCTGGGTACTGAGTAAAATAAGTCTCTTTTAAACGTTTATGATCTCGATAAATTGTTCGAGAAAGGCTAGGCCAAGGCTTTCTCATACAAAGAGCCCCTTCCACATTATTACCTTTAAGTTCCTCCCCTGATTCAGGTGCAACGATAACAGGCTCAACTCCAAAGAAAGGGAAAGTAGCAGCTCCAGGCTTCATTGGTGTAACACCTGCAATAGGTGTTAATAGAATCCCTCCTGTTTCTGTTTGCCACCAAGTATCGACGATATCACAACGAGATTCACCGACGACGTCATAATACCATTTCCAAATTTCGGGATTAATTGGTTCGCCTACAGTTCCTAAAACTCTGAGAGAAGAAAGATCATGCCTTTTAACATAATCATCTCCAAATTGGGCAAGAGATCTAAGAGCCGTAGGAGCCGTATAAAAAATAGAGACTTTTAAATCCTGAACAATTCTCCAATAGCGAGAAGCATCCGGATATGTCGGAATAGATTCGAAGAGGACAGAAGTCGCACCATTTGCAAGTGGGCCGTAAACCACATAACTGTGCCCCGTTACCCATCCCACATCTGCTGTACAAAAATAGATATCATTTTCTCTGAGATTAAAAATTGTTTTATGGGAAAAGCTTGCATAACTCAGATAACCACCAGTTGTGTGCATCATCCCTTTCGGTTTACCGGTAGAGCCTGAAGTATAAAGTACGAATAGAGGATCCTCTGCATCCATAACTTCAATAGGAGCATATGGGCGATACTTTTCAATTTCCTCTTCATAAACTAGATCACGCTCAGGTACCATATTCACCGGGTTCTTTGTTCTATGGACCACTAAGACATTTCTTACGAAGTCTAAGTCTTTAACAGCTTCATCTGTAATCTTCTTTAACGGGATAGTCTTACTGCCGCGAAGTCCTTCATTGGCCGTAATAACAAACTCAGCTTTACCGTCTTCAATTCTTCCTCTTAAAGCATCAGAAGAAAAACCTGCAAACACGACTGAATGAATAGCCCCAATTCGAGCACAAGCGAGAAGCGAGTAAACTAGCTCAGGTATCATTGGAAGATAGATACATACTCTATCCCCTTTTTTTACCCCTTGTGCCCTTAGTAAGTTACTAAGCCTACAAACTTCTTCAAAGACAGTTTGGTACGAAATATGTTCGTAATCACCTGGCTCATCTTTGGCCCATATGAGAGCTGTTTTTGTTTTACGAAGAGGAAGGTGTCGGTCAAGACAGTTATAACTTGCATTAAGCCGTCCACCGGCAAAGCAATGATAATTAACTCCAAAAAAATCTCCGGATAAAGCTTTCTCTGGTGGAGTAACCCAGTCTAAATTCTTAGCAACATCTAACCAGAAACCTTCTGGGTTACTGATTGATTGTTGATATAACTCTTGATAATGCTCAAAATCTCTAAGGCTATGGTGAGAATTATTGTCCTGATTTGGAAGGATCGTATTGCGAGTCATAAACTCTCCTTTTTAATGTAATATAATCTTGCCATCAAGCGCCCTACATTTCCAAGTTTTGTATGTTAAAAAATAATCGATGCAATACTTTAATATCCAAATGGCATCTCAACTTTCAGGCGTCGCTTCAGCAACTATCAGAGCATGGGAGAAAAGGTATCAAGCTGTTTCTCCCAAACGAGCTGAAAACAAACACCGCCTCTATTCTGAAAAAGACATAGAAAAACTTAGCCTCTTAGCAAAACTAACAGAGTTTGGGCAAAACATTGGTAAGATTGCCCGGCTTGATTTAGAAGAATTAAAAAACGTCTACTCAACCTTGATGAAAAAACCTTATCACCAAGAAGACCTTATATCTCCGCGCAGGGAGCGACTCAACTTTGACAAGACTTTAATTAGCCTTAACCTTGCGATTTCTTCATTTAAAGTAGATATCCTTTCCCACGAACTAAAAAAAATAAGACAGGCCATGACTTCTAAAGAAGTGGCCCTCAATATACTTCCTTCAATTATTAGTATGATCGAAAATGGGAAACATTCAGAGGGCCATCAGCATGCATTAAAACAAATAACCTCTGAACAATTCTCTCCTTACCTTGCTGAATATGAATATCCTTTTGCTGATCAACCTCCAATCATTTTGGCCAATCCCACAAACGACCCGCAGAAACTTTCTACCCTGGGGGGCGCTCTTCTTTGCATGCACTATGATAAGAACTTTTTAAATCTTGGAAGAGCTATACCGGCAAAGATTCTTGCTGATCTGACTAATCTCGTGAAAGCAGAATCTATTATTTTGGAAGTGACCCAGTACCAAATTAACAATGAACATAACCTCGATCACTATCTTGATGAACTAACGCGCTTGCAACAGCAAAGACTCATGCGCATTTACATCCATGGCCCACGTCAATTGCAGCAAAGCATCACTCGTAAGAACTGTTATTTTATTCAAAATTTACAAGAATTAGATGAAGTTCTTCTGCGGGGCCAATTGTAAGGTTTTTTAAGATTGTAAAAATAAATCAAAATATTTACAAAAAAATAACTTGTTTACTTTCCTCTCCTATAAAAAAGTATTATCGTCTTGTATCCGAAAATTTTTGGTAAGAGGTAATCATGTCCAAATCTAATGTTCTTGTTCTACTTGTGGCAATGGGGCTAACAACCGCATCTTTTGCTCAAACAACTAAAAAAACGTCTGCTACTCCAGCTAAAACTGAAGCTGCAGCTAAACCAGCTGCTACTTCTTCTGAAGTAGATGAGGCCGATCAGCTTATTACAAACCGTCGCCTCAGAGCTTCTTCTGGTTCACTTTCTAAGTGGTCAGCAGCTCTTTTCTTCGACTACTCTGGTGGTTCGGTTGCAGATCCTCTAAGAGCTGACAGACCAAACATTATTGCTGGTCCTGAGAATCTTCTTCTTCAAAACCTTAGCTCAAGCCTTGGTATCAGATACCGTGCAACAACAAAAGATAGCTTCACGCTTTCTGTTGGTGCATTCATGTCAACTCCGTTCCACGATAAAGGAGCAAGAGTTGGTCAGGGTAACACTCCACAAGCAGAAGCTTTAAGAAGATCATTCAAGAAAAACAACCGTGAGCTAACTGTATCTGATCCTTCAATCGGTTATACTCACCTTGATAACTTCGGTGGATGGCAGTCAGTAACTTCGACATCTTTCACTTATATTACAAACTCTGAGCAAGATAGAGCTGGATACAACTCAAGCTTCTACTTCGGTCAAACGTTTATGAGAGATCTTGGTAACACTGGCTTCTCATACGGTGCTGCTGTTTCTTGGACTCGTTACTTCCACGATAAGACTGGTGATCAAGCAAAGAACACAGTTGGTCTATTCCCAGCTGCTGAGTACGTGATCAACGATACTTTCAACCTAAGAACAGTTTTCGGTTTCCAATATTATGGTCAAACAAGAGAACAAGCTAAGGATGACACTTGGACAAAACGTAAAGTTTACCAGTCTGTTGGTTTAGGAATTTCTGTAACAAGAGATATCTTCCTTTATCCAAATATTCAGTTCATTCCAAGCGATATCAGATCAGATCTTACAAACATCGCGATCTCAGCTAACATCAACGTATTCTAATATAATAGTTTAGTTTGTTTCGGATATAAGGGCCTCGAAAGAGGCCCTTTTTTTTTGTGAATTCTAACGACGAATTGAACCAAAGCGAGTGGAGAGAGCGGCTGCCCACTGCTGATCAAATTTGTTTTCGGCATTTCTAATGAAAGTTACACCGATGTTGAGAGCAAGATAACTGGAGACGGCCACTTGCAGTCCCGCTCCTCCGTAAGGATTAACAAGAAGAGGTGAATCCTTAGCTTCTTTCACTCCTGCCGTAGTGATTTCTGTCTCTCCTTGCGAAGCCCTTGCTCCTGTTCGCACATAAATTCCCACGAACTTATGCAGAGGAAGAGTTGATCTTATCCCGAGGCTAAGGCGATTACTGGTATCATCAACCTTTTTATCCTGAGACTGATAGAACTCATTAGATTTTGTCTGAGTAAGTTCTGACTCGAAAGAAAGTTTATTAAGACCATAGAGAAGTCTTGCTCCGTATGTTCCTCTTGTAACATACTTACCGGGACTGGGATAGGCCACGTAGGAGGTTTCAAGACCATAGAGAGGCTCTATTGTAAATTTAGCCTCCTGAGATTGAGACCAAGAGTGAAATGGGATTGAGACTAAAATAAATAAGAATAATTTTTTCATAACTCTATTTTACGGGACTAGCTTAGGTTATTTCTAGGAGGTAGGCTTTGCCTCCAGTAATATTTGCGGTATCCAGGAAGACTATGAAAATTAAGCCTTTTATACCCCTTCTTCTTTTTGTCGCCCTTTTTCTAGGATTGGGCCTCTACTATCAGGGGCAAGGTGTGCCCTTTGCTTTTTATCAAATCCCTGCACCTGTTGCGGCAATACCAGCTGTCATTCTCGCTATAATTCTTGCTAAAGGAAAATTTGATCAACGGATAGAAACATTTATTAAAGGAATGGGTGATAATAACGTCATCTCAATGTGTCTGATCTATCTCTTGGCCGGAGCTTTCAGTGCCATAACAAAATCCACTGGCCCTGTGGAAGCTGCGGTTAACTTTGGTTTAAGCATCACTCATCTTGATTTTGTATTACCTGCAATTTTTATTCTTTCATCAATTCTCTCTCTTGCTATGGGGACTTCAATGGGTACTATTTCAGCGATAGGCCCGATTGCACTTGGAATTTCCCAAATGACAGGACTTAGTAGTCTGCACTTATTTGGTGCCCTGATAGGAGGGGCCATGTTTGGAGATAACCTCTCCGTTATTTCCGACACAACTATTGCTGCCACAAGAACTCAGGGAGTAAAGATGTCTGACAAGTTTAAGGCCAATTTAAAACTTGCTCTGCCTGCCGCTCTCCTTACTGTCTTTTATCTCTATTTCAAGTCTACTCCTGTAGAAAGTATTGAAGTTGGCCCTTATTCGATTACGAAACTTCTTCCCTATGTTCTTCTCCTTTTACTTGCTCTCATGGGAATGAATGTCTTTATCGTTCTTTTCGTCGGAATAATAACAGCAGGTCTTATAGCTATTATCTCCCTTGAGAATTTTTCCTTTATCACTTTTTCCAAACTTATTTTTGATGGTTTCAAAGAGATGCAGGAAATCTTTATTCTTTCAATGATCATGGGTGGACTTGGTCAGATGATGAAAGAGCAGAATGGGATCAACCTCATAAAAGATGCTCTAAAAAAAATGACTTTGTTTTTAGGACGTAGTGAAAGTCTTCATCGCTTCTTTACTGAGTTAGGACTTGCCTTAAGTGTGACTTTAGCAAATCTATGTGTGGCCAATAACACTGTGGCCATTCTTATCTGCGGAGACTTTTTCAAAGAAGTCGCAAGAACTGAAAATATTTCTCCTCGAAGGAGTGCCAGCATATTGGATATTTTTTCTTGTATTACTCAAGGGATGATTCCTTACGGTGCGCAGATACTTTTGGCTAGCCAGCTTGCCGGTATTGGCCCATTAGAGTTATCTCTTAATGTGGTTTACTGCCAAGTTTTAGCTTTTGTGGTTATTCTCAACATGCTCTATCGTTCAAGACTACAAGCTAGAGGTAGCACTGATTGAGATCAGGGGCTTCCCCTGTCGTTTTGAAGAAGAGATCTTGATAATAATTATACCAGCCCCGTAGCTCTTGAGCATACATAGCATGACCATCGTAAATTTCTGGACTCGCGCCCCCCGTCACTCGTGCAAAATCAACCTGCTCTCTCATGAGTTGAATTGTATTAATGAGTTCGATTTGTGTAGAACATGCTTTAAAATACGCAAACTTTGCAACAGCTTCTCTCATTTCTTTTAACTCTGTTGAGAGATGATCTCGTGCCTGGCAGTTGCGTTGATTCTGCATACAGAGTTCAGAGTTTTTTTGAATTGTTAGATCAACTGTAAATGGACTTTGCTCAATCCTCGTTAGTTCTTGAGTACTTGGTTCTTTATCGGTGATTTGTTCTACAAAAGTTACAAAATCGGTCGCGTTCAGATCTAAAGAGGCCTGGGCAATATCTTGGTGGGACATATTGTCCAAATAGACAGAAAGTAGTGAAGCGCATCCCCTACTCAGGGTGGTCTTCAAAGGACCTTTATAGTCTTGAAAACTCTGCTCAATAGGCTTCGCTCCTTTTTTGATCAATGTGATGGCCATCTGTTCATTCACTTTCTGTAACTGACTTGAGCACTTCGATGCCAAATAGTTATGGAGCTCAGATGCCCCCTCTAAGTTTTTGTTTCTAGTGGCTTCCTGAAGAGAAGCAAAGGTTCCAGAGTTGATGGCCTTTACAACTTCTTTATCAGTTTCTTGATAAACCTCTTCTTGTCGCTGTGGGGAGTGATTTGAGCAACTAAAAAAATAAACGAGTACAAGAAAATTCAGATATTTCTTCATGCTTTTAGAAAAGCAAAATGAAGGCCAGTAAATGAACATAACTTGAGTGGGGCAATCATAAAAGATTGTCCTACTGGCCAAACAATGACTCCAGATAATACAGACTAATCACTCAATTAAAAAAGCCTTAAAGTAAGAAAGAAAAAACAAAAGGAGTTTTTATGACAAAATACATACTAGACCCATCTCATTCCAGTGCAAACTTCAGCATCAGACATATGATGATTTCAAAAGTCAAAGGAAGCTTTGATAAATTAACGGGGCAATTTAATTATGACCCGCAAAATCTTGAATCATCTCATGTTGAAGCAACCATTGAAGTTGCAAGCATCAATACCCGTGATGCTCAAAGAGATACTCACCTAAAGAGTGGAGATTTCTTTGATATTGAGAAGTATCCCCTCATTTCATTTAAGTCTTCATCTTTTAAGAAAGACGGTGATAATCTTCTTATTGCAGGTGACCTTACCATTCATGGAGTTACTAAAGAAGTAACCCTTACGGTAGATGGACCAAGTGCAGAAATGAAAGACCCTTGGGGGAATATGAAAATCGGTGCTTCGGCCACTACAAAAATTAAGAGAAAAGACTTCGGCCTCGAATGGAATGCGGCCTTAGAAGCAGGTGGAGTGCTTGTAGGCGAAGATGTCGAAATCTCTTTAGACGTTCAGTTTACCAAAGAAAACTAATTCGGAGGCATTATGCTTACCTTAAGAAAATCAGCAGAGCGAGGTTTTGTAAATCATGGATGGCTTAAAACTTTTCATACCTTCTCTTTTGCAAATTATTACGACCCAAATCACATGGGGTTCAGATCTCTTCGAGTAATAAATCAAGATAGAATCGATGGCGGCACCGGATTCGGTGCCCACCCTCATAGAGATATGGAGATCATCACCTATGTAACTAAAGGCGAACTTGAACACCAAGATTCAATGGGAAATAAAACCAGAATTCTTCCTGGTGAAGTTCAGAGAATGAGTGCAGGAACTGGCGTGACACATTCTGAATACAGCATTTCAAAAGAAGAAACTGAGTTGTTCCAGATTTGGATCATTCCAGAAAGCGAAGGTGGAAAACCAAGCTATGGCCAAAAGTCTTTTAAGGATGAGATTAGTGCCAATGATAAAGTTTTAGTCGTATCAAGAGATGGAAGAGATGGATCTATATCAATTAAGCAAGATGCAGATCTCTACATTTCAAATCTCTTATCTGGACAAGAGACAAGCTTTGAAGTTCGATTAAATAGAGGGATATGGATTCAAGTGGTCAAAGGACAAGTTAGTGTTAATGACCAACTTGTGAGCGCTGGAGATGCTCTTTCCACAGAAGATCCACAAACTCTTTTAATTAACGCTAAGACCGATTCAGAATTAATGATATTTGACTTGGCCTAAAGGACTCATTGTGGACTTAAATGAAATTAATATTTTTATAAAAGTTGTAGAAATAGGAAGCTTTATCGGAGCGGCAAGGGCCCTCGATATACCCAAGTCCACAGTGAGCGCTAAAGTCTCTTCTTTAGAAGAGAGATTAGGTATCACCCTAATAAAGAGAACCACAAGAAAACTTCACATCACAGATATCGGGCAAGAGTACTATGAACAATGTCGTAGTGCTCTTACTCAAATTTCAGAAGCTGAAAAACAAGTAACACTTGATCAATCTATCCCTTCTGGATTATTGCGACTGAGTGCTCCTATCGAATTAGGAAATGCTCTTCTCCCCTCCGTCATTCTAGAGTTCAAGAAGAAATTTCCACAAGTTAGTCTTGAAGTTATTCTTACTGATAGGAATGTAGACTTTATTGCAGAAAGAATTGATCTTGGAATTCGAGTCGGTACGTTAAAAGATTCAAGTCTTATAGCAAAGAAGCTAGGAAATATTTATTTTGCTCCTTTTGTAGGGCCTAAATATTTAAAGAATCATCCCACTCCTAAAACACCCAAAGATATAGAGCAACATCATACGATTGTCTTTTCTCCCATTGGAGAAAAGTGGGATTTTATCTCTCAAAGTAATTCACAAACTATTAAGGTTGACTGCTCTACTGAAATCAATGATCTCAATCTCATCAAGTCACTCACGACTTCTGGACTAGGAATCGCTCTTCTTCCAACCTTCCACTGTTTAAACGAGGCGAAATCTGGAAAACTGGTTCGTATTCTTAAAAAGTGGCGCTCTCAAGAACGACCTGTTCATATTATTTATCCATCTCAGAAGTTTATCTCACCTAAGATCCGCTCTTTTATTGACCTTGCAACAGATACCCTGAAAGCGAGTCTTGAAACAGCTGAGCTTTAATTGAGATTTTCTTCAGTAATGATTTGTGCTCCTCTCGTTAAAAACTTGTGGATGGGGCACTTCTCTGCGATCAGAATTAAGCTTGCTCTCTCTTCCTCAGTAAGTTGGCCAGTAAACTTAATAGATCTTTTCATTTTATTAACCTCTCCCTCTTCGATGATATCAATTGTGACATCGACTGATTCTAAAGGGATCTTCTTTCTCTTAGCATACATTTCAACAGTAATGGCAGTACAACCGGCCAAAGCTACTTCAAGATACTGATGGGGATCTGGAGCAAAATTATTTCCACCTAATTTTTTCGCAACATCCGTATTAACTAAAAAATCACCCGTTTCTATTGCATATGTATAATTTGTAATTTTTTTGGAACTTAAAATACTCATATTAACTCCTTTGATCTTTCACTGTATTGTATCAAAAAATGATTTATGAGTGGCCCTCATTTTTAGAACTTAAAATCCTATTTTACTGTATAATAGGCCCATTGAAGAGATATTGGAGCATAACTATGGATTATCAATTTATTATTTCTCAGTCTGATAACGGTGTAGGTCACATCACTCTTAATTCAGAGAGAACTCTTAATGCCCTTAACCAAAAAATGGCAGAGGAAATGATTGCTCTGCTCAATCAATGGGAGAATGATCCAAGTATTTTCTGTATTTTTTTAGACAGTAGCGGCGAGAGAGCTTTTTGTGCAGGGGGAGATATTAAAAATCTCTATCTTGCTCTCAAGGATCAACAAGAAGAAAAGATCAATCAGACATGCCTTAATTTTTTTATAACCGAGTACACTCTTGATTATAAAATACATACATATTCAAAACCTATTATTTCTTGGAACACTGGTATTACTATGGGTGGAGGTATGGGCCTCATGAACGGCGCAAGTCATCGTATCGTGACTGAAACCTCTTTGCTCGCCATGCCAGAGGTTTCCATCGGTCTTTACCCTGATGTCGGAGCAACCTATTTCTTTAATAAGCTTCCACCAGGTGTTGGAAAATTTCTTGGTGTTACTGGTGCACGCTTTAATGCAGGTGATGCTCTAACTCTTGGTCTAGCTGATTTCTTTATGGAAAGTCATCTACGAGAAAAAGTTTTAACAAGTTTAAAGAAAATTTCATGGACTAACTCTCGTTCAAGTAATGATTCGCTCATTAAAGATTGTCTTACAAGCTTATCATCTAAAGATTTACCTTCACCCTACAGTCAGCCTTACCTTTCACATTTTGCAAAACTTGCTTCAGTTACAGAGATTAATGATTTTGAAGAAGTCATTAAAGACTTTCCTCAAAATGAATGGATTCAAAAAAGTATTGAGACCTTCAAAAAAGGCTCCCCTACTTCCGCCGCCATCATTTTAAAACAGCTCGAACAAGGTAAAGATTTGACTCTTAAACAAGTCTTTATGTCGGAGCTTAACTTATCTGTTCATTGTTCTTTGAATGCAGATTTTCCTGAAGGCGTAAGAGCACTCCTTATTGATAAAGATCAAAGTCCGAAATGGTCTCCTCCTACAACTGATCAATTAACTCAGGAAGTAATAGATTCATATTTTATTCCACTATGGAATAAAGATGACCACCCTTTCAGGGCCTGGAGCTAAATTAATATTAAATGAGT
>CAYWMU010000063.1:0-12371 GCA_964459395.1 uncultured Bacteriovorax sp. | reverse complement strand
AGATGCTTTTGGAGCTCCTTTCGGAGCCAACCTCTTCTTTAAGAATCTTGACCCTGAGAGCTCCTACCTTTGGGCACATGAAATTAATCCGCCTAACTACAGAAACTTCTTTCAAACTTTTGCTAAAAATATAAAGAAATACGTTTCGAGCTATCCTTTCGGATTATGCCCGAGCTTTACTCAGTACGAGTCAGAAAAACTTTTAGATGATTACGGTTTACTTCTTTTTAAAGATTATAATGACAAAGGTATAAGTACTAAAGACCGTACTAAAACTTACACTAATGCAGTACCAACAATTCCTTATCAGTCTCTAACTAAAGTATCTGAGGCGAACAGGAGAAAAAGTGTCCTAGTTTCTAAAGAACTACTCTCTTTAGCTACTCCTAGTAACAGTAATAGCGATATATTTACTTATTATATTATCGACTCTCAAACGGCCATGAGAGATCTTCTCACAAATCTCCTCTTTAAGGGATTATCTGTTCCTCTTTCAGATCCAGATGTAGCAGATGTCAGTTTCAATAATAACAATATTAGCATTTCTCCTGGAGAGATTGTTGGAATTATTCCTAACCTTCAAAACTCATCAAATACGACAATGGCAGGAATCCAAGTTCTTGCAACAGACTGGGACCATGTTCATATCGACAAACCACATTCTGGGAACTTCAAACCATGTGTTTTTGACTCCGTTACCACTGTAGACCAAGGAGGAGAAGCAGGTCAGAGTTGCGCGAATGAGAATGGCTTTACTTATCCCGATAAAAACTACAAAAAGCTCATTAAAGGAAGTGATGGTAACTTCCCAACTGATGCGGCAGCACCTGTCTGCTTCGTTGAAATGACTGATGAAGACACTACTCGATGGGTTTCCCAAAATGAATACCGCCAATTAAACGGCAATACTCTCACTGACAATAAGTGCCTTGGATTTTCGACAAGTGGAGTTACAGATACAGATTTCTCTTTCAATCCTCATGAATGTCTAGTACGTTTTTTACCAGGTGCGAACACTGCGTATTTCTCTCGCATAGATCCTCAATCAAGTTACTACGAGTCTGTAGTAAAGAAGAGTGAATCTCGTGAATTTAACTCTGGTAACCTTCTCATTATGGAAGTTAACAAATGGGTTAAACCGGGAACAAAATTCAGATGTAGATTACGCGCACGATTTAGTAACTGTTTAGACTGCTTTAATGATCCAAGTAATAACAATGAAGAATACTTGGACTCAGATCTAAACGGACATAAACCTTATAAAATACTTAACTTCGATTTTACTGTTTATGAATAGATATTTTATTTTTCTTTTTTTAGGTCTTGCTGCTCTTTTTCTCTTAATGAGAGGAGAAGCTGAACATAAAAAAACAGTGATTCATAAAATCTCAAGTGAACAGATAAAAGAAATTGATGAGAAAGAAGAAAAGAAAATCCGAGAAGCTGAAAGTACTCTCCCTGAGACAACATCAACTACAGACTCCCACTCTGATAAAAGTGACATCGATCAGATTTGGGAAGAGAACGTTAAGGCCCAGCTCCTTCGCCAGGCCTATGATGATAGTTTCGACATTCAAATCACCAAAGAAGATTCCTTTTCTTGGAAAGAACTAGGTAAACCGATTCAAGTCAAAAGTGTGAAAGTACAACTAAGAAATATGGCCGGAGAAACTTCAAGCTTTCGGGCCATTGTAGATCCTAGCAATGGCAAAATTCTAAGAACCTGGGATCGCCCTGTCTTTGATCCAATTAATCCTAGAGAAAGTCGAGGGATTAAACTCAATCCCCTCTACCATCCCCAAGATTAATGAAAAAAAGTATCCCCGCATATTTGATCAATTCTTTAACCTCTGATCTTCAAGAAGGTAGAAGTGTCGCCGACTCATTTTTCGATCAGATTTTCCCACCAGATATTCAAAAGCTATCAAATACTCATTGGACTCCAGTAGAGGTCGCTCAAGAGTCAATAAAACTTTTGAGCTTTAAAGAAAGAACTAAGATTCTTGATGTTGGCTCAGGTAGTGGGAAGTTCTGCCTTGTTTCGGCATTAACAAGGAAAGATTCACAATTGTTTGGTGTGGAAAAGAGAGATTATCTAAATTTAGTGGCGCGAGAAATCGCTCAAGATCTCAAACTAAACAACGTTACGTTCCTTGATGGAGACGCCTTTTCCTTAAACTGGAATGAGTTTGATGCTTTCTACTTCTTTAATCCTTTTTGGGAGAATCACCTTTTTCCTCATCAGAGAATTGATACGAATCTTCCAGTAAAAAAAGAAGAATTTGAACATTACATAAATCAAGTAACTTTACGGCTCGAAAAACTGAAGAAAGGGACTCACGTCGTTACCTATCACGGTTTTGGAGGAAAATTCCCTCCATCCTACGAATGCGTGCATTTCAAAACATGTGGTTCTGATCAAATAAAACTATGGATTAAAAGGTAAAAAAGGGAAAAAGGTACGCCGTACCTTTTTCCCTTCTCTCTTATGACTTCTTAGCTTGAAGTTTTTCGTTTAATTCATCAATAAGTTTGGGATCTATCTTGGCCACAAGTCCTGCAGGCTCTACTGCCAATTTAAAGTCTTTGGCAAAGTAATCCTTAAGAGCGCTCATGTCCCCTTGATAAATCTTTTTTACGACTTCAGAGTTTGCATCAAGTCCAAAGTAAGACAGGATATTTCCTGAAAGCTTTGGAAGATAAGGAGCAAAGAATGCACCTAGAACTAAAACGTACACTGCAGAAATAGCAATGGTCTCTTTAGCTGCATCCTGATCAGTTTTAAACTGAGTCCAAGGGGCCTTCTCCGTAATAAAGAGATTGACCTTTGAACCAAGACTCATCAAATGCTCTTGTCCGCGCTTAATGTGATAAGTATCAAGAAGTTTATGATATTCTTGAATCCACTCTTCTACTTCTTTTTGATGAGCACTGAAGAAAGGAATAAAGGTGTTAGTACTAATTCCTTCTGGCCAATTTTTAGCAGCAAACTTCATAGCACGATTGATGAAGTTTCCAATGTTGTTGGCCAGTTCTGAATTAATCTTTAGCTCCATATTCTTCCAAGTAAAGCTTGAATCACTTGTTTCTGGAATGAGAGAAGTTAAGTAAAAGCGAAGAGCATCAGAACCAAATGTTTCAATGGCCTCCACTGCATCAACATACCATCCCTTTGATTTTGAGAATTGCTTCCCTTCAAGATTTACATATTGATTGGCCGGAAGATCTGTAACAGGATTAACAAAACCAGTTCCTAAACACATCACAGGGAAAATAATGGAATGGAAGATAATATTATCTTTACCGATAAAATTAATGATCTTAGTGTCCTTATTGCCCCACCAATCTTTGATATGATCTTCAGTTGAATTAATTTGTCTTAAATACTCTTTGGTATTGGAAACATATCCAATAGGAGCATCAAACCATACATAGATCTTTTTTCCTTTAGCTTCTGGAAGAGGAACATCAATTCCCCAATCAAGATCTCTTGTAATGGCACGATCAACCAGATTATCTTTTGTTAATGATTCTACAAATGGAGTAACAGTCTTACGCCAATGAGGTTTTCTTGTTTCAAACCATTTCCTGTGCTCTTCGTGCATTTTAGAAAGCATCAGATACCACTGGAATGAATCAACAGCTGTAACGTTTTTTGAATTACAAAACTTACATACAGGATTTTTAAGCTTTAATGGATCAATCCAAGTTCCACATTCAGGACATTCATCCCCTCTAGCTTCAGCATAACCGCATTCATAACACTCTCCTTCCACAAAACGATCTGGAAGCATATTATGACAATCTTGACACTGAAGTTGTTTTTCTTCTTTTCGCTCAATCAAGCCTTTATTTAAAAGATCATTGAACCAAACTAATGTTTCTTCTTCATGATAAGGAGCAGATGTTTGCCCGAAAAAATCGAATTGAATTTCGTATTTATCAAAAAGCTCTTTGTGCTCTTTGTGCCATTCATTAACGTACTCTTGATAAGATTTTTTGGCCTTCTGAGCGTTTTGCATGATGGCCACTCCATGTTCATCAGAACCAGAGATATGAATAGCACGCTCACCTTTAAGCTTTTTATGACGTGTAAAGATGTCCGCAGGTAAATAAACTCCGGCTATATGTCCGAAGTGAATAGGCCCGTTGGCGTAAGGAAGAGCAGAAGTAATCAGATATTTCATAAAACCTCAAAACGTATTCTATTTAAATCGACTATAGGATACAAAGTAAGGTCTTTTTTGTCTTTTGATTTTGACAGTCTCCCTACCCTTTTTTATGCTCCGTTCATGATATCCCTCGAAGGACTTAATCCCGAACAAAGAAAAGCTGCCGAAACGGTGGAAGGCCCAGTGCTTATTCTCGCTGGAGCGGGCTCTGGTAAAACCAGAACAGTGACTTATCGCATAGCTCATATGCTTGATAATCTCAAAATTCCGGGGAATCAAATTCTGGCCGTTAGCTTCACCAATAAAGCTGCCGCTGAAATGAAGGAGCGAGTGGCACAACTAGTTAGCTCTCGTATCCGGAAGGGAATTACTCTTTCTACTTTTCACTCTCTAGGTCTTAGAATTCTCAGAGAAGACATTCACCATTTAGGATATAACAATCTTTTCACTATTTATGATCAAGCTGATCAGATGAGTATTGTTCGTGAAGCTTTGAAGCACTTTAAGTCAGGTAAGAATTTTGATCGTGGCATTATCATGACAAAGATCGGTCTTCTTAAAAACAAAGGAATTGGTGCTGCTGATTTTTCTAAGTCAAGCGAGTACGATCCAGAGACCGATTATGATGTAGTGACTGAATTTGTTTATCAGTATTATCAAGAGAAGCTCCAGTTCTACAATGCTCTTGATTTTGATGACATTCTTTTTCTCGTGGTAAAACTCTTTAACAATTTTCCTGACATTGCTAAGAAATACTCCGAGCGTTTTAAGTACATCATGATTGATGAGTACCAAGACACGAACAATCTTCAGTTCAATATGATTCAGGCCCTAACAAGCACGCATGAGAATATCTGTGTCGTGGGAGATGATGATCAAGCGATCTACGCCTTTAGAGGTGCAGACATTTCGAATATTTTAAACTTCGAAAAACAATTTCCAAATACTCAAGTTATCAAACTCGAAGAAAACTATCGATCTACCTTCCCTATTCTTAATCTCGCTAATAGCGTGATCAAAGAAAACGTTAATCGTAAAGATAAGACCATGAGGACTTCTCAGATGTCGGGGGATCTCCCTCAACTCTGGGCCTGTGGTGATTCCGATCATGAAGCGGCCGTTGTCATTGAAGAAATTATCAAACTCCAGTCTCACGGCATTATGCTTTCAGATATTGCTATCCTTTATCGATCTAATACTCAAGTGCCTCCATTTGAAGATCAGTTGAGATTGGCACAAGTGCCTTACAATATAATTGGTGGTCAAAAATTTTACGAAAAGAAAGAAATTAAAGACATCATTGCTTATCTTTCAGTTATACAAAATCCTAGAGACGAACTTGCTTTAAGAAGGATTCTCAACGTACCCAATCGAGGAATAGGTTCAGTCACACTTAATAAGTTTTTAGAAATTTCAAGTAGAGAAAAGCGTCCTCTTTTTTATGCATTAGATGATGAAAAGGAGCATAAAGGAGTCAAAGAGTTTACTCAAATCATAAAAAAATATCGAAAACGTTTTGAAGAGGCCCCCCTTCTCGAAACCATTAATGAGCTCATTGAAGAGATCAGCTATTTTGATTTCATTGAAAAAAGCTATGACAGCGCTAAACTCATGAATCGAAAAAAAGATGATGTAAAAAACTTCTTACTAACAGCTGACAGGTTTCAGGATCGCTTTGGAGAAGAAGCCACTTTAAAAAACTTTGTTGAGCGTCTTCTTCTAGCAGACGCTCGAGATACTCAGTCTTCCACGGAAGAAAAAAGCAATGAAGTCACTCTTATGACATTCCATGCTTCGAAAGGATTGGAATTTGATTACGTATTTTTAGTTGGGATGGAGGAAGAACTTCTTCCTCATAAGAAAACGATTATAGATAACTCAGATATTAATGAAGAAAGACGGCTATGTTATGTGGGTATTACTCGTGCCCGCAAAAAACTTATTATGACTTTTGCCAAAGAACGAAAAATTTATAATAAGATGACACCCCGATTCAAATCACGATTTGTGATAGAATTAGGTCAATGCTATAAAGAGCTAGATAGAACAAACTTTGGCGATATGTCCGAAGATGAAATTCAGGATTTTAAAAAGAGTTTTTTTTCAAACTTAGCGAGTAGTCTTAAATAATGAAATATTTAGCAAACATTCATAATTGGTTTCTTGATTTTGATTTTTTCTGGTGGCCATTTTCTATTCTCAAGCCACAACCAAATGAGCTCATTACTTGGAAAAAAGTAACTCATATGTCTCTGGCATTTGGCTTACTCATCTGGGCCTTTATCGGGGTATACTCTCTCATGCAAATGGGATTCAACTTATCTTTTTTGATAACAAATCTTTTTGGGAGTATTGTGGGGCTTTTTTTGTGGTTTGGCTTCATTACAAAGCCTTTGTGGAACCACCGTGCTAAGAGACTACTTTCTTTAAAATAAAGGCCATCCCTGGCCTAAGAATTCCATCCTTGGAAGACCCCTTCCTGACGGTCAATTTAATCTAAACTAATCGTATCTAAATCCACATCTTCTAACTCTTTCTTACCCTCTGTGAATCCCATAATGGTCCAACTGCGAGGTAGATAAAGTCCAAAAGTTAAAAAAGAGATCAGCATATCTTGCGGATCTTTTTGTTCGTAAATAATGGCCTTAGATAAAGAATTGACCCCAGCTTTCTTGAGTTCTTTGTCAATAAAGACCTCATGATGTTCAGGTTCAAGTCCCCAAAAATAGAAATCTCTAGTGCCTGTGACTTCAACAGCTTTTTGATGCTTAGGATTCCCTTCGAATGTAACAGGGATAGTGTTGTTTGAACGAAAATGAATTGTCGTACAACCAGTAAAAAAAAGAAGTGAAGAAAGCAAAAACAATTTCATATACTTCAATTCTTTAGGGCAGGGCACGAGTTGTCAAAATTAATTTTTAAAAATGTTTGAAGGACTTCTTTTTTTTCTCCATCATCCCTTCCAGTGCAGTGAAATGGTCCGATGTTCTTTGGGTAATTCCCTGCATGGCCGAAACTAAATCAAGGTGAGAATCAAGATTAGAGTGATAAGCATTAAGGAGTGACTTCTTAGTCATCTGAAGCGCAATTGGTGGTAATTCACTCATTTTAAAAGCAATATTCCTTGTTTCTTCTCGTAACTTGGAATGAGGAACAACGAGATTCACGAGACCCATCTCCTTGGCCTCAAGAGCAGAGTAAGTTTTAGCAGTTAGAAACATCTCCATGGCCTTAGCATAACCGATGGCGCGAATAAGGAAATAAGCTCCCCCGTCCCCTGGTACTAACCCGACTTTTGCAAAGGTTTCTGCAAAATTTGCTTCTTCACTAGCAATTCTAAAATCACACATAACAGAAAGGTCACATCCTGCCCCTACTGCGGCTCCATTGACCATCGCTATTACAGGAGTTTTCAAATGATTTATGGTTCTTGGAATTTTTTGAATACCATTCTGATAAGCTTCTCTTAATTCATTCGGTTCACCGGCAAACATTCCGGATTTATTTTTCATGGCCTTAATATCTCCACCGGCGCAGAAATTTTTTCCGGCCCCTGTGAGGATTATAACTCGCACGTTGCGATCTTCATCCGCTTTAGCAAGAACGGTAGTGAGTGACTCAACCAGTTCACTTGAATAAGCATTGGAAGCCTCTGGGCGATTCAAAGTAACCCATAAAAGCCCTTCATCAAGTTCAACTATTAAATCTTTCCACTGCTGTTCAAGATAGCTCATACTTTTCCTGTGTTTAAATAGGCCCGAAGAAATTTTGATTCTGTCGTTTTTTCTAATTTATCGAGAATATATGTTGATGCCTCTACTAATTTAGGAAGATCAATCCCTGTTTTGAGTCCTTGTGAATTGAGTAAATACCAAACATCTTCCGTGGCCACATTTCCTGTTGCCCCTTTAGCGTATGGACACCCTCCAATTCCTCCTGCAGAAGAATCGAAAGTTTTGATTCCTTTTTCAAGAGAAACAAGAATATTTGTAAGGGCCATTCCACGAGTGTCATGGAAATGCATTGCAAGCTTATCAAGTCCAACCTCAGGGATAAGATCCTTTAAAAAAGTTTCAACCTGTTTTGGCGTGGCAACCCCAATAGTATCTCCAACAGAAATTTCATACACACCGAGATCAAGAAATCTCTTAGCTACTGAAATCAATTTTTCAACAGACATACTTCCTTCATAGGGACATCCAAAGGCCGTTGAAATATATCCGCGAACTCGTATACCGTCTTTCTGAGCAGATTCTGCAACTTCTTTCATTCGCACAAAACTCTCATCGACGGTAGCATTAATATTTTTCTTAGTGAAAGAGTCTGAAGTGGCGCTAAAAAGAGCTATTTCTTTTACGCCCAAACTTTTGGCCGTTTCATACCCTTTGAGATTAGGAACGAGACACGGGAAATTCGCTTTATCCTTTAATTCTTTAGCAACTTTAGAGAACAAATCACTAGAGTCACTCATTTGTGGAATGGCCGGTGGCTTTACAAAACTAGTCACCTCTATTGTTTTAAGTCCGGCATCTATCAATTTACTGATAAAGGTAAACTTTTCATCAGTCGTTAAGATTTTTTTCTCGTTTTGTAACCCGTCACGAGGGCCAACTTCCACAATTTTGATCATAACTTACTCCACACTCGCAAGAACTGCTCCACCTTGAACGAGTTCTCCGACTTGAAAGTGAATTTTTTTAACAACTCCATCCTTATCGGCGCGAATAGAGTGTTCCATCTTCATGGCCTCTAAAATTAGAATGGTATCTCCCTTCTTAACTTCTTCTCCAACATTTTTAATCACTTTAAAGATCTTTCCTGGCATCGGAGAATTCAAACTTCCTGATACGGATTGCTTCTTAACTCTTTTACCTGAACTTATTTTAGCCTCTAATCCATGGGCCATAACAATTTGTTCACCATCTTTCATGCTTCCGATATGAGCAGAGAATCGGTGATTATTCCCTTCAACTAATAGGCCATCTCTGAATCCAAGATTCTGATACTCGTATTTTTTCCCATTCAAGGAGAAAGAAACAATTCCATTTTTTGAAGAAAAGTCCAAAACCTTATGTTCCTCACCATTAATAAAAAATACCTTTTCCATACTAATTCCTAAATCCTGTTAGAGTGGTCCAAGGAGTCGATCTCTCAATTCTCACTCCACTATTCGTCTGACGACTTACTACCTGAAGAGAGAAAGCAGCAATAAGGTCTGCAATATTGTCATCAGTAAAACTCTTAGGTTTTAAATCTGCCTCATACTGTGGGATAAAATGAGTATGAGTTTTTCCTTCAATATAAGCTGAATGAGATAGAATTCGCTTGAGGTAATCACGATTTGTTTTCACTCCTAAAAAGAGAACTTCATCAAGAGACTGGATCGTTTTCTTAGTCGAAGTTTTACGATCCTCTCCCCAAACAATAAGCTTTGCAAGCATTGGATCGTAGTTCACCCCAACTTCTGCACCATCATTAAAACCGCAATCAAGACGTGTATCTCTTAATGTAGGAGCACCAATTTTTTCAATTCTTCCAATAGAAGGCATGAAATTTTGATCTGGATCTTCTGCATAGATACGGCATTCAATCGCATGCCCCTTCTGCTTAATATCACTTTGCTTAACAGGAAGCTTTTCTCCCGCAGCAACCATGATTTGAAAACGGACGAGATCAAACCCTGTCACCATTTCCGTCACAGGATGCTCAACCTGTAATCGCGTATTCATCTCTAAGAAATAAAATTCATTATTGGGGGTAAGAATAAACTCCACCGTCCCCGCTCCTCGGTAATTAATTCCAGAAGAGATCTGTACGGCCGTTTGACATATTTTTTCACGAAGTTCCTGACTCATACTTGGGGCCGGTGTTTCCTCAACGATTTTTTGATAACGACGCTGAATAGAGCACTCACGCTCCCAGAAATGAAGATGATTGCCATGAGTATCACTCATGAGCTGAACCTCGATATGACGTGGATTCACAATATATTTTTCAACGAGGACTCGATCATTGGAAAAAGATTTAAGCCCCTCTGACTTGGCCCCACGAATTGCTTCAAGAAGTTCTTCTTCTTTATTCACAATTCTCATCCCTTTCCCGCCTCCTCCAGCAGAAGCTTTGATGAGAACAGGAAAACCAATCTTTCGGGCCTCTGAAGCTAGGAACTCTTCATCTTGATTATCCCCATGGTAACCAGGAATCATCGGAATATTTAAATGTTCTAGAGCATTCTTTGAACCTGACTTATCCCCCATCAGAGTAATTGATTCTGGAGTAGGTCCAATGAAAATGATTCCCGACTTTTCAACCTTAGTGGCAAACTCTGCATTCTCAGATAAAAAGCCATATCCAGGATGAATGGCATTCGCTCCTGCTTTAAGAGCAATATCAATAATTTTATCTTGATTAAGATAAGTTTCACTTAAAGGGCCACTTCCTAAAGAGTAGGATTCATCAGCAAGCATTGCATGAGGAAGAGTTTTGTCATCTTCTGCATAAATACTCACTACCTTGATGCCCATCTCACGAGCAGTCTTTAAAACTCTCAGTGCAATCTCACCACGGTTAGCAACTAATATTTTTGTAATCTTCATTTCTTCATCCAATTTGCTTTATCTTTTTCTAAAAGAGCGCGCATTCCTTCTTGCCCTTCACTACTCACACGTCGACTGGCAATCATACGGCAAGTATAGTCTTCAGAGTTTTTGAGATCTCCTAAAACAGTAGAAACCAAGGCCTTGGCCTCACGAGAAGCTTGAGGTCCTGCCATCAAGAATGATTTTTCAATTTCACTCACTCTGCGATCTAATTCACTGGCTTCAACTACTTCATGAACAAGATTCATTACAAGCGCTTTATCTGCTTTGAAGCGCTCTCCTGAAAGCATCCAGGCGCGAGCATGGGACTCACCAATTTTTGAAATACAGTATGGAGAAATCACTGCAGGAATAAGTCCAAGACGAACTTCAGTGAAACCAAAAAGCGCTTCGGGAACCGAAACAACATAGTCACATACACTAACCAGTCCCACTCCTCCACCAAGCGCATGACCATTCACACGTCCTATTACAGGGATTGGACACTCATTAATAACTCTAAACATTTTGGCGAGTTGCTTTGAATCCTGAAAATTTTCTTCTTCAGTGTAATCTTTCATGGCACGCATCCAGTTAAGATCCGCTCCTGCACAAAAGCTTGCACCACGCCCGGAAAGAATCACTAAGCGTTCATCAGTGATATTTGAAAAGACTGAAATCATCTCTTCAATCAATTCTGCATTGAAAGCATTATGAAGCTCCGGACGATTCATCCATACTTCAAGTACGCCATTGTCTTTTTTATTAAGCTCAATATATTTCATCATTACATCCTAAAGACACCCCAAGATGGGTCCTTAAACTCTTCATTATGAGTCGTACTCAAACATAGGCCAAGAATGTCCCTGGTCTTTGCAGGATCGATTACTCCATCATCCCAAAGTCGAGCTGATGCGTAATATGGAGATCCTTCCGTCTCATATTTATCTAAAATAGGTTGCTTAAATTTTTTGAGTTCTTCTTCTGTCATTAGAGGCTTACCTCTTGCAGCTAGACCATCTTGTCTTACCGTTGCAAGAACTCCTGCTGCTTGCTCTCCTCCCATTACTGAGATGCGAGCATTAGGCCACATGAAAAGAAATCTCGGAGAGAAAGCACGTCCACACATCCCATAGTTACCGGCCCCAAATGATCCACCGATCATCACAGTGAACTTAGGAACTTTCACCGTTGAGACGGCCGTTACAAATTTTGCTCCATGCTTAGCAATCCCTTCATTCTCATATTGTTTTCCGACCATGAAGCCAGTGATATTTTGAAGGAAAATTAAAGGGATTTTCCTTTGTCCACAAAGTTCAACAAAGTGAGCACCTTTAAGGGAAGACTCAGAAAAAAGAATTCCATTGTTGGCCACAATTCCCACTAGGTAACCGTGAATTTTGGCAAAGCCACAAACGAGTGTTGAACCATATTTCTCTTTAAATTCCTGAAACTCACTCCCATCAGTGATGCGAGCAATGATCTCACGAACGTCAAATGGCTTACGAGTATCCTGTGGAATAATTCCATAGATTTCATTCACATCATAAAGAGGAGGTTTAACTTCTGCAGTGATAAATTTATTAGGATGAGTAGAGCGGTAATTTAATGTTTCAACAAC
>CAYWMU010000062.1:0-12807 GCA_964459395.1 uncultured Bacteriovorax sp. | reverse complement strand
CCAAAATGGGGTAGTCTCGTTTAATTTTGTGTCCGAAATTTGGGGCTCAGATCACCTAGGGCACTTCTTTTATTTTTTTACTTGTAGATTTTTTAAAGCAGCAAAAGCATTATTTTTAAAGGCCGGTCCTGACTGCATGTGAGAAGGATTTGGACCAGTAGGCTTTCCTCTTCTCGGACGCCCTTGATCAGTGCCCGTTACGCCTTCAGTTTGAGAATCTGCCTTGCACGAAAGAGAAATACGACGACGATCAAAGTCGATACCTAGGACTCTTACTTTTAGTTCCTGACCAACTTTTAATTCATCCATTGCATTCTCAACGAAGTGATCACTCATTTCACTGATATGAAGAAGGCCATTCTCTTTAATACCAATATCTACGAAAGCACCAAACATGGTAATATTAGTAACGACGCCTTGATACCATTGACCGATTTTAAGGTCTTTAAGATCGGTGATACCTTTTGTGAATTCCACAGACTTAAATGTAGTACGTGGATCTTGTGATGGGGCCTTAAGACACTTAACAATATCCTCAAGAGTCATGGCACCGATCTCATTGATAAGGTCTTTATCTGTCGCGAGTTGGTTCTGAAGTGACTCATCATCGAGAAGATCTTTTAAATCTTTGCCTTTGCTCTTCACCCACTTCTCGAGAGTCGGATATCTTTCAGGGTGGATAAAAGTTCCATCGAGAGGATGCTTACCATTATAGATACGTAAAAAACCGGCCGCTTGCTCATAAACTTTTTGAGTAAAACGACTGACTTTTAAAAGATCTTCACGAGACTTAAAGCCTCCATTTTGATCTCTAAATTTCACTACGTTTTGAGCAACAGTTGGGCCGATACCAGAAACATAAGAGAGAAGTGGAGCAGAAGCGGTATTAAGGTCAACTCCAACGAAGTTCACACAGGATTCAACCACTGCTTCTAAGTTATTTTTAAGTTGAACTTGGTTTACGTCATGCTGATATTGACCCACTCCAATTGATTTCGGATCAATCTTAACTAATTCGGCAAGAGGGTCCTGGAATCGGCGAGCGATAGAAACGGCTCCGCGAACAGTAACGTCTTTATCTGGAAATTCTGCGCGAGCAATATCACTTGCTGAGTAAATAGAAGCTCCTGCTTCCGAGATCATTGTGGCCTTAACTTTTCCTTCTTTAACAGCTGGAAGGTATGTCTCAACAAACTCTAGTGTTTCACGGCCATTAGTACCATTACCGATAGCAATGTATTCAATGTTAAACATCTCAATCATTTTATTGAGAATTTGAGCAGAACCGACTTTATCATTTTTAGGTTCAAATGGATAAACCACGTGGTCACCCATGAACTTACCTGTATGATCCACAATCACAACTTTACAACCTGTTCTTATCCCAGGGTCAATGCCAAGAACGGCCTTAGAACCAAGGTAAGGTTGTAGAAGAAGATTTTTAAGATTGATACCGAAAACCGAAATGGCAGCAGTGTCTGCAATTTTTTTGAGTTCGTTTTTAATCTCAAGATCAAGTGAAGGCTGAATGTAATTTGAATAAGACTTCTCTGCACATTTTTTTAGAAGTTCGTAATTAGGAAGTGAAGACTTTTTCGGGAAGAAGTGGTCTTCAATCATTCCCACTCCCATTTCAGGAGCAATTTCAGTATCAACTTTGAGAACTTTTTGGTTCATCCCACGTCTCATGGCCATATAGCGGTGAGAGGCTTTAGGGTCTTTAATTTTAGAAAGAGGCTCAGAGAATTCAAAGAAGTCTTTATACTTGTGTGCATCTTCAACTTTATCACCATCTTTACGAAGACCGGACTTCATCGTTCCAACTTCCCAAAAAGTTTGGCGAATTTTCTCTTTAAGTTCGAGTTGATGAGAGAATGTTTCAATAAGGATGTCGCAAGCTCCATTGATGGCATCTTGAACATCTTTAACTTTACCTTCAGTTGGTTTTACAAACTTCTCTTCAATTTCAGAAACGAGAGTGCGCACATCAACAGATCCGTTAAGAATCATTTCAGAAAGCGGTTCTAATCCGTTTTCTTTAGCAATCATAGCTTTTGTTTTTTTCTTAGACTTATAAGGTGCGTAGATATCTTCTAGCTGGTTTAAGTTTGTAGCGGCTTTAATTTGGCGCTCTAACTCAGGAGTGAGGGCTTCCATCTTCTTAATAGCATCAAGTATGAAAGCACGTCTTTTTTCTGTTTCTATATATTCATTATAAGACTCTTGGATGTCGCGAATTTGCACTTCATCAAGACCACCCGTGACCTCTTTACGGTAACGAGAGATAAAAGGGATTGTACAATCCTCCTCAAATAAGAGCTTGCATGTGGCCATAACTTTATTGGGGGCAATCCCTAATTTCTGTGTACAAAAAATCATTGCATTTGGGTCAAGCGGATGAGCGGCCATCTAAAATTCCTCCGAGTACAAAAATATAAAAATCGTGAGGTAAAGGTTATCTAGCAAGAGTAGAAATTGGCAAGAAATTGTGGGAAAATATAATCATTATCTCGTGAAAAGGCGCATAATTTGAGAACTTTAGGTATTGTTGGTGGTGGAATTGTTGGAAAAAGTTTGCTTTTCTCTCTTGCCATTGAGAACAGACAAAAATATGACAGGGTTATTATTTTTGAATCTGAAGCTTTTGCTCCGTCTTGCACACTGAGAAGTACCGCCATTGTAGCGGCGAGAGGAGTCCTTCCAGGAATCTCGCCTTTAGGAGATTTGATCCATCAAGGAATCTTAGCGTTTAGAGATCACGTTAAAGAATATGCTCCTCGCGGTGTTTATCCCATCACTCAAATAAATTCAGCACTCACAAAAGAAGATGCTTTCTATCGTAGATATAAAGAAAACTTCAAAGCAGATAAGGTTAATAATCTTTCTTTTAATCAAGAGCTGCCCTTGTTCGTTGAACAGGCCCAATATGTAAATGCATTTGAGTATTGCCAATGGCTTTATGAAGAAGCTCAAAAAAGAATGGACGTCATTAGAGTTAATGATTTTGTAACCGAAATCAATCAAGAACTCGATGTCAAAACTCTTAATGGCGAAAACTTCAAGTTTGATCATTTAATTCTTGCTGGCTCCATAAAAAACAAGCTTTGGTCAACTCTAGTAGAGAATCCCAAACTTACTCGAAGTAAGACTGTGAAGGGGAGCTTTCTTTCTTTTTCAAATGTCGATTGGGGTAAGGAGAGTTACTCTCTTAGTATTGATGATTTAAATTGTATCTATAGGGCCCAAAGTCAAGAGTTGTTAATTGGAGCGACTTCTGAGCAATCTGAGATTTATGGCACTGATGAACTAAATTCCTTAGTTCCAATCTACGAATTCTTTTCAAAGGTTGTAGATCGTAAACTTCCACCTCTTCCTTCAGCAACACTTATTACTGGAATGAGAGAGAAAAGTAGTAAGAGGGAGCCTTACTTAGGACGCGAAGGTAATATTAGTTACATCGGAGGTCTTTATAAAAATGGCTTTACTTTAAGTCTTAAAATGGCCAAATCCCTCGTGAGTCAACTCCCTTAATGCTTTGGTAAAAGCTACGATAGCACTTGTCTTCTACCGTTCTTGAAGCTCTTCTAATCTCATCTTTAGTCATCGGGATTTCTTCAGAATTACTGTAGTGAGGAAGATAGACGCCATTGTCAGAGGTGTTAAGTCCTGTGAGAATCATTTCTTCTATTACTTTTATACTCTCGATGTTACTTGCTTGAATATTTTTACAAAAGTGAGAGGGCACGTGAATAAGACCCATCATTTTATCTTGATGGTTATATCTCATCTGAAAGGCCACATTATTACAAACAAAACTTCCTGCATTATTAGATAAGGTAACTTTTTTTCTTAGATCACTTGAAAGCCCACAGTACATTTGGGGTAGTGGGTAACGAAGAGAAATATGGGGATTTGCATTTTTAACGATAGGAGTGTTATCGCGCTCAACTCCTGAATTATCAGGTCCATATGTTTTATCGAGATTTCTTCCCACAAACTCAGCTTTGAGCTTACACCCTGTCTCACCTAGGACTATCGTCAGGTCTGCGGGAAACTTATTTATACAATTCTCTAATTGGGGATAGGCCTTCTCAAAGCTTGTTTCAAGAGGGCAAAGCAATACATTGATTCCCTTCTGCTTTAAGTTCTTAGTCACCTGACGGGCGATAGTCTCAGAGTTATTGCTTTTGGCCCCGTCAAAAGGGTCAAAATGAGCGATAATGAGGTTTTTCGCTAGTAGGGGTGTCGTCGTAAAGAGGGTTAAGAGTAAGAGCAATTTCATAGGCATTTTAAAAGGGCCCTTTTCAGGGCCCTTGAGAATTATTTAGAAAGATCTACAAGTTGATTAATAATTTGAATAAGTGGTTGTGGACGCGGGTAACGGAATTCACAAGGAACTTCTTTCACGACACCGTCACTATTTTTAACCTTACAAAGTTCGTAGTTACCATAGTGCTTAGAGTTCTCGTAGATGAAAGCGTGAGCATTTTTAGCCGCAGTCTGCCAGCTCATTGGAGCTTGCTTACCACTTCTAATATCCCATTTCTCTTTAAGCTGCGGACCTTGGAAGAATTTTGAAAAATCTTTTGGCACCACCCAGAAAAAGTCAGGGCGAGATACAACCATTCTTGGACTATCTGGCTCGTTTGATCCTGCACGCTCATAATCATTTAGATCTTTGTAACCTCTCCACTGGCCACCAATGATATTTCCATTCTTATCAATTTCAAGGTCATATAATGAAACTAGATCACTGTATTTATCTTTGTTATAGCTTCTTGATGATGGCTTCTTAATGTGCCCCCAGTCAGCGTATATGATAGTAGACTCAACACCTACTAAGAATGCTGTATCAGGATGGCGCTCATTACGATAAAGATCTAATCTCTCATCATAAGCACGAAGGGCCTCGTTAAATGATTTACGATCTCTTCCTGTATATGGATCGAAGTATTCAAACTCATAACCCTTAACAGGTTGGTTAGCGACAGCAATTGTGGCAGCTTTATCAATGATAAAGCTTCGACCTTGCTTACCTACAAGGTTGACAAGTGCTAAGTGCATTACTGCTGGATGAACGTCCGCACATCGTGGTAGGATCTCACCATTCTCAGGAATATGATCGTAGTATCTACCGTACTTATCTCTCTTAGGACTTCTTCTTTTACAACGTAGCCCCTCAGATAAAACGTAGTCTTGAATAATTGAGTTTGCCCAAGTTTGAGAAATAAGACCTTTAATATCTTCTGGATAGAAAGGAACTTTTCTCCCGTCTGGGAGGGTAGCGTTAACTGTTTTTTGAGGCTTTGGAATAACTCCAGAAGCTGGTGCCCAACCGTGACAGATTCCTTCCCAGTTAGCGACGATATAGTTTTTCTTCTCAATCTCCCAATCTTCTCCATCCTCAGATTCTGGAAGATCAATTGAGCGGATATAGTTCCACTTCATATCTTCTTTCCACTGATTAATGAAATCCCAAATGCGGTTTGAGAGGTCGAGATCATTCCCTAAAAGAAGATCATATTTTTCAGAGGGAGCTAGTTTAGCAATTTCTTTTTCTGATAATTGAGCGAATCTTGTTTCCACATAATTCTTTCTTTTATCGTAGGGCTCGATAGCATCGATTAAAGGAATAAAAGTAGCATAGGATAAGAAAGTTCTTTCCATATATGGATTAGCGATACCACCTTGTTTAAGTGGCCAATAAGGTCCTGTCCAAGGTGCAATTTTTGTATTCGCTTTATGAAGTCTTTGAGCATTGATCTGACTAATATTTGTAATAGGATTGTTATCCTCTGCAAGGTACTTAAGCTTAGAAGTAATTTGCTCTTTTGGAATTGGTACCCATGGATAAATCGTTTTGGGATCAGGGTTAGCATAGGCAACCGATGTTCCAATCATTGCAGTCAGAACTGCAAGTCCTAGCTTCTTATTCATGAACTTTCTCCTTTTACTTTGAGAATAGATGTCTTTACAAAATTGCAGGAAAGATATGTTTTTTCTGGCCTTCAATCAATAGGTATGACCTTTCTTTCATAGGAAAAGATTACAGATTGCTCTTGAGGGGGAAGTTGGGTAGTTAATGGGCACTTACGATTAAGGAGAAAAAAGCCATGAAAAAACTATTTGTGTTAGTAACTCTTGCACTTACTAGTTCTGTATTTGCCGAGAAGTGGGATAGATATAATAATCCGCATATTTATGTCCCTATTATGCCAAATAAGGTTATTAACTATAATTTCTCAAGCCTACCTTTAGAGTCTAAACTAGAAAGTGATACTCTTGGTTGGTCCGGACATTATTGGCCTTTTCAGTATGGTGGAATCACTTATCGTTGGAATCAACCTGGATTTAAACCTTTTACAAACAAATTCCCTTCTAAAGCAGAAGTCTTAAGCATGACTGAAGCTCAGTTAGCAGAACTTTCTCCTTCTGAACTTTATGATATTTATCGTGGTGATTATAACTTTACTTTTACAAAGCAACTTTTAGCGACTCATAATCCTAAAGCTGGATGGTGGGAAGGTCTTTGTGATGGTTGGGCCCTTTCTGCAGCTAACTATGCTGAGCCTAAGCCGGTTACAATGATTAATAAAGATGGTGTAAGAGTTCCTTTTGGTTCATCTGATGTTAAGGCCCTTATGGCCATGCACGGAGTTTATAACTCTCAAGGTTATTACGTTAAAGTAGGTCGTCGTTGTCGTGCATTTGGTAGAGTAGCTGGAGAGGAAGTTTCTCCTGAAGAGACTCAGCCATCTCCAAGAAAAGCAGAATCAGCAAACTGTCGTGACGTGAATGCTGGTGCTTTCCACGTTGTGATTACGAATATGCTTGGTATTCATAATATGAGCTTTGTTGCTGACGTTGATAGATACGGTGAAGTGTGGAACCAGCCAGTAACAGGTTATAGCTCTAAAGTTGTTGGTGAAGTAAATGAGATTTCTAGATCTGAGCAAAGACGTGGTGTTGCTAAAAAAGTTCTCGTTCAAACACGTATGGGATACGCTTCAGAATTAATGTTCTTTTCAAATAGAGCAGTTGAACTTGGTTACAGAAACTTTGTAACAAAAGATCCTGTTCTTAATACTCCAGCGCAGTTTGATAAGCATAAAGATTATGAGTATATTCTTGAATTAGATAATTCTGGAAATATTATCGGTGGTGAATGGATAACTGAAACTCGTCCAGATATGATGTGGACTAAAGCACGTGATCCGCGCTTCAATGATTCTAAGTATCCGCTATCTTCTCTAAATGATATTTACAAGCCAGTTAATTCTAGCGCTAAGTAATTTAAAATGGGTCCCTTAACGGGGCCCTTTTCATTCTTATTTCCTATAAATCCACTTTTTACTTTAGCCGTTTGCTCAATCTTCCGATGAGTAAATCATGAGACATCTCTCTCTTTTTCTCATGTTTTCTCTAATTTCAATGAGTGGTTACTCTGAGTCTCATACTCATGATTATTTTGAAGAAAGAAGGGCATGGGTAAAGTCTCTTAAAGAGTTAATGCATGAGATTGAAAAGAAGTCTGAATTTGAGGTCACTGAATCTCAAAGATTTTTCCAAGAGAACTTTTTCTTAATCGAGAAGGCCTGGGCCCAAAGTGAAGAATGCTTCTTTGCGGGTTGGCCAAGTATCATAAAGAAAGTAGGGGATAAGAAATTCTGTACGAGTCCTTTAAATGCCAAATTAAATTATCAAAATGGAAATTGTCAAAGTGGTGAACTACAGTGTCAGCCACTTCTCTTCGGGAAGAATGTTTGTGTCGCTTTTTCAACTCCTCTAGATAAATCACTAGCATTCTCAAAATGTGAAAATAAATTTAAGAAAGAAAATAAGAACTATGATTTTTTAAGGAATCTGAGTGCACAAGAGGCCAATGATCTTCAAAACCTTTCAGTCCTTGCTCATAAGGTTTGTGAAGAGGGAAGTATTGGGATCCAAAAAGGGAGTGGAATGTGCAAAAAGCTCATGGAAAAGTTCGACGAAGGAATCCACGCTATTGCCATGTCTCAGAGAAAAGAATCTTCTATCGCTTCAATTGATAGACCTTTACCTCATCGGGTAACTCCCCAGACCTTGAACGTAAGCTCTCAACCCAGAAATAGGCCATTACCTGTTAGAGAAGCCCATACTCATGATGAAAATTGTCCTCCGGAGCACTTGCAAGTTATTGGACCTCATTCATTAAGTAGTCTAATGAGTTCCCAAGACGCTGCTCTTGAAGAAATGTATCATAATTTGAAGAATGACTTTCAGAACTCACCACACTGCAAACCAGAAAATGTTCTTCACGATCCATCAATCCCTAATTCTCTTCTTTTTAAAGAGATGATTTATGATCTTGGATTTTTAGATTATTTAACGGCTACTGACAGTTGGGGAGAGAATAGGCTTAGTGATGTTTTAAACAAATACAAGGTTTCAACAACTGCCCAAAATGAGGTCAAAAGTATATTTACAAAGTTAGGATCAAACAGTGATCAAGTAAAAAAGGAAATTAAGCGAATAGTCCTCCAAGACTATTCGAATAATGCCTCTCAACGAAATAAAAGTCTGAGTGAAGATCTTAAAGCGTTACTTGTAAGAACCATATTTTCTCAGAAAAAGACGGAGAGGTTGAGTGTCCTTTTATGAGCAAGGATTCATTTTTCAAGGCCATTAAAGGTATGCAGAAAGTTAAGAATCTTTCCGGGGTCAAAAATAAAAATCTTCTTACGGTTGTTGATTATACTCAGCCATCTAACAATCGAAGACTTTACGTCATTGATCTAGAAAATAATAAAATCCTTCATAATACGTGGGTGGCCCACGGAGGAGGAGGGAATAATGTTTTCGGTAGTGATGGCCTAGGTGGTTCACCTACCATGAGTAATCGCTCAGGCTCCAATCAATCTAGTGATGGGTTTGTTGTAGCAGGATCTCCTTCCTATGGTTCTAGATTTGGTAACAATCTTATTTTGAATGGTGTAGACAGTAACAATGGAAATATGAGAGCAAGGGCTGTCATTATGCATGGCTGGGATTCACCAGGAGAAGAATTTGCCACTGGAAAACCCAAAGATGTTCTCACTTCATTTGATCGTTTAAATGCCCATTCCTCAGTTCAAGAATTTAACCGCTCTCTCTCGGAAATTAAGTCAGCGACTTTCGTGGATAGGATATTACGTCCAACTGAAGGATGTTTAGGTGTTCCACGAGTTAAAATGACTCATTTAGATTCAAAGGGTAGAGATAAATCTATGATTGATGTTTTACGAGAAGACCTGGCCGGAACAGTTATTTTTAATTATTCCGGCCCAGATATGAAATCAAAGTTCTTATAAATTAATAACTGCCTCACTTAAATGTGAGGCAGTTATTTCTGAAAATCCCACAAACGCCCAGAGTCAAACCAACACCATTTCACTATCTTAACTCTCATTAAAGAATTCTCTTCTTTGCACATATCCCAAGGTATGACTCCTCATTGCCCTAACTCCTCATGCAATTCCTTTGGATCAAAAGATTTCGTTCGAAAGAACGGTCGTTTTTATCGTCGTTGCGAGTCCCGCTACATCGCTCGCTTCATTTGCCTTGGGTGCAAAAAAAGTTTTTCTCACGCCACTGGAACTCTTGAATTCCGACAAAAGAAAAGACGAGAAAACTCCATTCTTCGAAACCTCCTAGCTTCAAGTGTCTCCCTTCGAAGGAGTGCTCTCATTCTTGGAGTGAGTCGCACTACCATTGATCGTAAACTCATCTACCTCGCGAAGAAGGCTCGGCTCTCTCAGCAAGAGTTTTTAAAGTCGATTCAGGGGACCGTCACTGATATGCAGTTTGATGATTTGATTACGACTGAGCATACGAAGCTCAAACCGCTGACCGTATCAATAGCAGTTGATAAGAAGAGACGTTTTATTTTAGGTGCAGAAGTTGGAAAGATTCCAGCATTTGGACATTTAGCTGAACTCTCTCGAAGAAAGTATGGGATGCGTCCTAATGAACATCAGAAGACCCTTGATAATCTTTTTAAAATAATTGCTCCTACTCTTATAAAAGAAGCTTTGGTTGAAAGTGATGAACACAACCTTTACCCATTTGCCGTTAAGAAGTACGCGCCTCGAGCTGAACATGTTCGACACAAGGGTGGTCGGGGCTGCATAGTGGGACAAGGAGAATTAAAAAAGATCGCTCGAGATCCATTGTTTACCCTCAATCATACCTGTGCCATGCTTCGGGCGAATATCAATCGGCTTGTGAGAAAAACTTGGTGTACGAATAAAAAGGTTGAGCGACTTAAAATGCATCTTGATATCTTTATCGATTTTTATAATCAGACTTATCTTCAGGCTTAATTTCAAAACGAATTACAAAAAAAAGAGAACCTCATTGGGTTCTCTTTTTTTGTTAGTTATCAACAATTAAGTGAGGCAGTTATTATAAATTAGAAGCGGATGGCGAAGTCTGCACCAAATGCAGTTGTTTCTGGTCTAAACTTTAAAAGCGCCTGAGCAAAGACACCGACGTTAGTGAGGTATTTCATCGACGGGAAGTAGTTCAAGCTAAGTCTTCCTCGGTGAGGAAGGTTGTTATTAAATTCCCATTTGTCTGTTTGATTCCCACGTTGGTCCCAGTCAAAAGTTAAGATGGAACTAACCATCCAGTTATCATTGATTCTATAGTTAACGTAAGGACCACCAGAGATGATGACTGTTTGAAGATTAATCGGATAACCTCCAATGAATGGAGCTGGTAGAACGTTACTATTATAATAGGCCCTATAGTATTGTCCTAAAATCCCCACGTTCCATTTGAAACTTGGAAGATTAAAAGAAAAACTTTCAGATATGACTAAACCACCTTTCATATCATTATTTCGAGAGGTCACAGAAGTTGGTGCCTCATATGAAATCGTACTCCATAGTGTACCTAATTTGAGTCGAGCAGGAGGAAGGTTTACGTAGAAGCGAGCATTAAAAAACTCTGCCTCAGGTCTATTCACGATACCATCATTATCAACTTCGCTTGTATAACCATTCACTACTGCTAGAGATGAGCCCACGGCCCAATCGTTATTGATTCTATAGCGGAGGTTCATAGAGTGAAATGATTGAAGAGGGGCACGTCCAGTTCCAGGTAAGTCCATTCCTTCTTGGAAAACGTTATAGGTTTCATTATTAGGGCCAGACATTGTTGGTCCTAGAAACTGTTGGTAATAGGTTAAAAACGTATTGCTTAGAATTTTACTCCCGAGACTCTTTTGCTTCAGCTTCGCCTGAAGTCGCGGCATATAGTTCGTTCCAGCAGCTTGGGATTGAGTTTGAGAGTTCTGGGCCACTGTCGTATCAGTATTACTGATGGGAGCGTTCTCTGAATTAAGTGTCGATATGTTTTGAGCGTTCGCTAAACTTGTAGCACCGATTGCCAGAACCAAAAGCATTTTTGAAGAAATTGTAGTTTTCATAATGTGGTCCCTTTACTGTTGTTGGTGTTTTGCCCAAGCGCTTGGTTAACTCCATCAAGTTTATCTCTATCTATAAAAAACTCTTTTAAATTTTCGATAACAACTTTTCTTTGCTCGCTTTCGATATCCTTTGGCAATCTATTCATAATCTCTTCTCTGATCCCCACATATTCTAAATTGAGATTGTGGAAAAGAGTTTCATAGAGGAGAGAAATTTTTGATCTTGCCGCTAATTCAGCTGGAGTGAAAATTCCTCCAGTTGTATCTCTCTTAATAAGTAGGGCGAGTTCTTCTTTTTTTGCTGAATAGATACTTTGTAGAATCCAGACAGTGTTTCTTACTGACCAGTTATACATATTCAGACCCATATTCGAAGCTTCCTCGGCCTTCGCATTTTGCAGGAATAATATTTCCCACTGGCGTTTCATATAAGAGCGAAACTCTTTTGTATTGTAAACATCCTTCTGCTTAAATAAATCTGAATTTGCATTCAGGTTTTTAAGGATTGAGCCATATTCTTTTCTACTGTCATTATAAAATTTGGCCAGTGTTTCGATACGCTCATAACCGACGGGTTTCTTTAAGTCTTTATAGCGCCAGCTTAGGATATCAGTCATCTCTTGCATAAAGACAAATGAACGGCCCACATAGTAATCGTTACGCTGTTGTTCTTTGTCTTGATCAAGCATTACGTAAATCTGATCGAGCATGAAGCGGGACATTCTATCCCAAAGGTAAAGTTGTAACTGCTGAGTACGATCAACTTCATTAAAAAGGTATTGCTTCATCTTTGCCGACAGATTGGGATTTTCTTGGCGGTATTTGAAGATCGTTTGGTTGTATCGCTCTAACTCTTCCCATGCACTTTCAACTTGCATAGGGAAGTTATACTGAGTTTCTAATTGCTCAAGGCGACCCATTCGAGAGGCGAATTCAATATTCTCTTCATAAGCAATTTGCATTTGCTTAAAGTTACTCATTCGCTCACTCCACTTCTGTTGATTGACAGGATCAATATCAGTAGCAAGTGGCATGTTCATTATTTGAGGTTTATAAGTCAGTAAACGTGTTCCTGAAAGATACTGATGTTCTCCTGGTTGGATCACTTCAGAAGGATATAGGATATTGCTTAAGACTTTTGCATTTTCTATTGCAGGATCTACTGATTCAGTTTTTGCTTGAGTGGTTGTTACTATGTCACTTGTTTTAGTTTCATCATTAGCAATGGCTTCGGAACCTTTCATCTCATTAATGACAGTGTTTGTTCCTGAGATGATTTTTGTTATCTGGGCCTTACTCTCTAAGTAAGCAGCTCTGACCTTACCTACAGCCTGCATTGCGTGAGGGTTCATTGGCAT
>CAYWMU010000061.1:0-12988 GCA_964459395.1 uncultured Bacteriovorax sp. | reverse complement strand
CATTAATACCAAGGATGTCGCCGTCTTCGCTCTGTGAAAAACTTTTTAAAGAATCTTTGCTTAGTGAATTTAAAATATCCTCTTCTTCAAGACAAACTACATCAGCAAAATCGTCTGCCATTTTTTGGCATCTGGTTTCCATGTATTTTTCCAATTCTGAAAAGTTATTCTCTAATTCCGAGAAAACACTACTTATTTTTTTTGTTTGAGCATGACTCTTAAATTTCGAAAACATACCAGAATCTAAAAGGATCGTTGATAATCCTGGATGTGAAGGAGCTACTTTAAGGAGGTAACGTGTGAATCGATCTTCAAATTCTTGTTTAGCATTCGGCATGCTTCTTACAGTCTTCCACTCATCTAGAAATTTTTGGGGGACTTGATTATTAAAGATTTTGGTAATTGTCCCATCGAAATCTTTAAATAAGAGCTCACTAATTTTTGTAGAAATAACTTCAAAACCTGGCCCGTATGATCTCTCATCTACAAATTCATTCGAAGAGAACAGATTAGTAAGCATTCGATCTAGGACTTTAAACTCCTGAGTCTGCTTTAATCCATATCTTGTTTTATCATATTCACTTCGTAGATAAGTAACCTCGTTACCGTTAGAATCCTTCGCTTTCCGATGGATGGTATTATAGTCTACGTATTGAAGTTTTTCTTCTATTGTTTTCGCACCATTAAAATCCATTTCTGAAAAGATAAGCTCTAGTCGTTTATCAATTTGGGCTTTCTTTTTATTGGGACACTTCTCACCTATTTTCCGAGTAAAATGTGAAGCTCCTCTACAAAGAAGTGCATCAGTTTTTTGTGGATTGATAACGTTAGTATGATTAAGAAAAAACATTCCATCTTCATAAATATGGGCATAGTCATTTATGACTTTTTTACCAAACGATTTTAAGACATTTTCTTGAATGTCCTTTATTCTTGCATCAACAATGACCTCAAGATCCCCCCCATTTTCCTCGAGCTTTACTGCAAGAGTAGATTCAATACACAAACATTTCGTTTCTTCGTCCATCGTTCGAAGAACACTTTGATTCTGTTCAATCGAGGGCCTCATACTGGTGCTATTGAAAAAAGAAACTCCGAAAGCTTCGCGAGCGAAATCTGTTATAGGGGTGAATCCGAAATGATCATCACAATCAATTTTTTGCATCAATTTACAATGAGCATTTCCCCAAGAACCGTCATAAGGTCCATGGGTAAGATTTCTCATATCTATATAATTTTGGTGAGCATTAGATTTATCATCAATTTCATTAACCAATCTGCTCAAGTTCAAACACATCGGAGAAGGAGTTAAATCATTACATTCAACATATTCTGCTAACTCGTCTGCGTTGACTTGATCTGGAGTAAAAATTAAGAGAAGCAAAAACATGACATTCTTCATTAATTAACTTAACGAACGAAACTAAAGAAATCTTTAAGACTTTTCTTAAAGAATGTTGCAGGGATATAACTGACCAACCTTAAGATCGTAATACCAGAGTCTTACATTTTCTTACACTTGCGCAAAATATTAAGTTCTCAATAATACCAATAGAGGCTTGGGCAAAATGGGTTAACTAACATTTTTGTCCCAGCAATCTTAAGATTTGGGGCAAATTGACTACTGCTAAATTTATTTTGACTTATCGAGTAACTATAGGAAATTAAACAGTTATGTATTCCCAATTGTTGGCATCTCCATTGCTTTATAGATGCCTGCAGGGAGAATGAACTCCATAAATAACACAATTTTTTCCCCGGAGGCTTGGCCTAACCAGCCAAATCTTCTCAACACATCGCCCCGTCCTACCAGCTCACTGTTCTCTTCCTGCAACGGTTAAAATTTAAAAAAGCCCAAGTCATCTTGGGCTTTTTTTATGGGCGCATAATGAAACTTAGGTGACAGAATAGCTCCAGTTTCAAGAACACTACGATATGATTTCGGTCAGTTAAGTTTGGCATCAAACGTGCTTTAGTAAGGGTAAGAAGCTGAAGATGAGGACTCCTCAAAAAATCTACACCCTTCATCGAACTTACTAAGCTAAACCACTTTTTAAGTTCTCCCATACCCCACCAAAAAATTCAACGTTCCATCTTCAGCTAGGTTTTATTTTAACCATTCAAACAAATGATAATGTTCTCCATTCATCCCCAAAGATTCATACACTTTTTGAGCAGTGGTATTTGTTTTATCAACATACAACCTTAAACCTCTCAAGTCAGGAGATTCGTTAACCATCGTTTTTAAATGTGAGTAGAGGGCCCTAAACACACCGGACTTTCTAAATTCAGGAATCACGTAAACGGAATGGATCCAGAGGACTGTACCGTTTCTCCAATCACTCCATTCATTAACAGTGAGAAGACATCCTGCGAGCTTCCCATCAACTTCCGCAACCCAGTACTTGCCCTTACTAGGATCATCAAAAACTGCAGAGACTCCCTTTGCAACGATCTCTGGATCGAGTGCAAAGTTTTCTGTCTCAAGGGCCATTTTAATTTGAAAGTCCGCAATAGCTTCAATATCAAATAGAAGTCCTGGACGAATGTGAAATTCACTCACGAGAGAACTCCACGCACTCTCTTTGAGAATTCGCGTGTCGCATCCACTAAGCTCATTCCTTGATCCATATATGAACGAAGGACAGCTGCTTGAAGATAATCGCTCATCTGTTCGCCGGCATCTTCTTGTGTTTTAACAGGAGCAATACCTGTACTTTCAAACTCGTCAGCAAAACCATTCAACTCATCAACAGTATATTTCTGAGCAAGGTCTTTAATTGATTTAATATCCATTATTAAGCCTTCATCTTTTGAACAAATTCTCTGAACACTTCTTCTTTTGTAACATTCACGAGGTCTTGAGGTTCACCATTCTTAAAGCATCCTACTGAAGGAAGTCCTGGGAGCTCAACCATCTCTTTAATTTTTGGATTTTTCTCTACATCGATTTTAAAGATTTTAACACCCTCTTCTTCTGCCACACGCTTAAACATGGGAGCAGCAATTCGACAAGAGCCACACCAAGCGGCGTAGAAATCAATAAAGACGAGTTCTTCTTTTTCAATAGTTTCAAAAATTGTATCATCTGTAAGTTCTTGCATAACAACTCCTTAATTAATCACTATTCTTAGAGAATCCAGGCTAAGCTCTGCCTTATCCATTGCTTTTAAAATCTGATCTCTATTGTATTTTAATAATAAAATTTCCGTTTCAGAGACTGTCGAGTTTACTTTCCTTAAAGCTTCCAATCTATCTATTTCTGAGTTCATAGACTTAAGCATTTCTTCCTTGAACTTTTCCTTATATTGTTTTGCTCGCGAAGCACACAAGCTTCTTCCAGTTTTAATACAGTCTTTTATAAAGTCTTTAGGAAGTTCTCCTAAACTTTGCCTTTTTTCAAGACTTAAAGTGGTTGTATTCTCATCAATAAATTTCTTCGGGAGCTTCGCTGTTAAGTCTTGCTTATTAGCATTTAAGAGAACTCGAAGAGGTGTGGGTGGGAACCACTTCTGCATCTGCAGCTTTCTATCGCCTACAGTATGAAGTAAAAAGAATCCTTCAAAGAGGAAATTCTCTTTTGAAGGAGACCTCCATTGAGCGATCGTTGAATTCCCCATTTCTTTGGAAGAAATAAAGTCCATGATACCAATCACCATTGGATGATCCCACGTTAGGAATGTTAGCTCTTCTTTCTTTAAAGCATTTTTGCGATTGAAGGTGATGGTCATTCCTTCACTCTCTAAACCCGGGAAGTGAGGAATATACATATTATCCCCTGGTCTAATAAAGAAAGTATCTGGATCATCCATATCCTCAACCTCTACACCTAAAAGATTAAAGATTGAGAGCATGAAATTTCTTAGATCTGATGATTCATCAACGGACTTGATCTCTTCAACAAAGCTCATCGCTTTTTCAAGATTAAAAGAATTGAGTTCAATTAATTGATCCTGACCATCCTCTAGTTTCTTTTCTATTTCCTCATGAGTTTTAGCTGTCTTATTAATTAATTCTTTAAACGAATCTTCATTAAAATCATTTTCAAGAACAGCTAAAAGATCCGGCCGAACGGTTGCATAAAGTTCAGTGGCCCCACGTGGGGAACTGACAAATGCATCAAACCCTTCGTGATACCATCTCATCAATGCTTCTTCACTCGAAGATTCAAGATATGGCACATGAATTTGGATTTCATTTTTCTGACCTATTCTATCGAGCCTTCCGATCCTTTGCTCTAAAAGATCAGGAAGTTTTGGAAGATCAAAAAGAATAAGGTGTTTGGCGAACTCGAAATTTCTTCCTTCTGAACCGATTTCAGTAGAGAGAAGAATTTGAGCACCTCCGGCTTCCTGAAAGTATGCAGCTTGCCTATCTCTATTCATGAGATTCATTCCTGAATGAAAATAGGCAGTCTTAACAGTGGTTGAGTCCTTTAACTTTTTCTCTAGAGCGAGAACCACATCTTTATCATGACAAATAAGAAGGGTTTTATCCTCTTTGAACTTCTCCACAAATCCTGCTAGCCACTCCGCTTTCGCATTAAGAATATTACTTTCCGTAGCTTTTGATTTACTCAGAGTTATCTTATGGGGATGAAAAAAGCGCTTAGGAAAGAACTCCGAATAAGTTGCCATTTTCTGACGAGTATTTCGCAGATAAACTCGACCTGTTCCATGTCGATCAACGAGGGCCTGTAGGGCCTCTTTGTTATCCATGGTCTCAAGATCAATCCCTAACTTATCCTTTAAAGTCTTATACTCTTCTTTTGTAAGCTTTTTCTCTGCAATAAGTTTATTAGCGAGATTCGTAATCGGACGATAGCTCATAGTCTCATTGATGAAGCTATCAAAACTATGAAAACGATTTGGATCAAGTAAGTGAAGACGAGCATAGTGACCTGCGAGTCCTAAAATCTCTGGTGTCCCTGATAGAAGAAGAACTCCCGGAGTATCTTTTGCAAGAACAGCGACGAAATCATACTCAGGGCTTGAGTTATCTGGTGCCCAACGAAGTTGATGGGCCTCATCGACCACAAGAAGATCCCACTTTGAATCCATGGCCATTTCCATGAGCCATGTCTCTTTCATTAAATATCTTTGTGATGCCACGAAGAGTTGTCCATCCTCAAAAGGATTTTCCCCACGGGCAAGTCCCGTATCATGATTGATCGCTTGAAAAGAGAGTTGAAACTTCTTAAGCATTTCAACAAACCATTGATAGACTAGAGAATCAGGAACGAGAATAAGTACTCTTTCAGCACGACCAGATAAAATCAAGTGATGAATGATAAGACCGGCTTCAATTGTTTTTCCAAGACCTACTTCGTCTGCTAGAAGAACTCTAGGCCGACTTCTCTGAGCAACTTGGCTTGCTACATACATTTGATGAGGGATGATATCCACTCTCGCACCCAAATATCCTCTCACCGGTGAAATAAAGAGCTTTCTTTGATTTAACAAAACGTCATAACGAAGTTTGAACACTTCATTTGAATCTATGCTGCCAGCAAAGAGTCTTTCTTCTGGACGAGAAAAAGAAAGTGTTCCAGAGAGTTCCGTCTCAAGAAGAGAGCCCTCCTTGAAGTAATAAGTTATTAGCCCATCATCTTCTGAAGTCTCTGTAACAAGAAAGGCCTCATTATTTTGATCCTTAATTTCGTCATCTTTAGAAAATTTAATACGCTTTAAAGGAGCGGTATTAACACCGTACCTTCTATCCACTTTCGCCGCGGGAAAAAAACAAGTAACTGTCTTTCCCTCAACTTCCACTATGATTCCTAATCCTAATTCTGGTTCTGATTCAGAAATCCAACGTTGTCCGATTACAAACTGCTTCAACGTGATTCTCCTTTCTCTTGTACTTTCGATTGACTTAAAACAAGATGTTACCAAATGCCCTCGTTAGGAGAAAGCTTCCAATGAAAAAAACTTTATTCTTACTAACCCTTCTTTTCACTTATAGCGCTTATGCCCTAAAAGATGGATTTTATCGCCTCGAACTAACGACTCAGCATGCCAAAATTCCATTCATCATTAAGGCCAGCGGCAAAGGTAGGGAGTTTGAACTTATCAACGGTGATGAAATCATCAAACTCGAAAACATCCGTACGAAAAAGAAAAATCACCTCACCCTAGAAATTCCCACTTACCAAGTAAGATTTTCCTTAGATGTGACGGGAGATAAGCTCTCAGGTCATTTCATAAGAAGTAACGGTTCCCAGATGCCTCTCACAGGAAGTCGGGGTGAGACGCTCTTTATCGAGACCAAAATGGTACCAAGTGACTTTAATGGGAAATGGGCCGTCATTGATAATAAAGGTGAGCACAATGTTCTTTTAATTGAACAAACAGGAAATAAGATTACCGGATCCTATCTCACAAAGTACGGAGACTATCGAAGCTTTAATGGAATTGTTAATGGAAGAGAATTCAGGGCTTCAAGCTTTGATGGCGTTTATAATTATCTTATCGAAGGAAAGCTAAACAAAGATGAACTGAGTGCTCAAATCCTTGCTAATTATAAAATTGAGATAAAGGGGAAAAGAGATGATAAGGCCAAGCTCCCCGATGCCTATAAGCTTACCCAGCTCAATTCCAAACTTTCATTTTCTTTTCCCGACCTTAATGGCAATCCTCTTTCACTCTCGGATAAAGAGTTAGAAGGTAGGCCAGTGATTATTCAAATCTTTGGGAGTTGGTGCCCTAATTGCATTGAAGAGCTTAATTATCTTATCCCTTGGTATGAGAAAAACTCTTCCCGAGGCATTCGAATTCTGGCCATCTCCTTTGAAAGAACTAATGATATTAAAAGAGCACAAGTCTTATTGAAGAAGCTCGCAAAGAAACATCAACTCAATTATCCTATGCTCATTGCAGGCGTAAGTGCTGAGGACACTCCCGAAAAAAAACTCCCAGGTATTAAAAACTTTATGGCATTCCCAACCACTATTTTTTTAGATAAAAAACATAATGTTTATAAAGTTCATACAGGCTTCAATGGACCAAGTACCAAAGAGTTCTACCAAGTATGGCAAAAAGAATTCAATCAAACTGTTGATGAGCTTTTAAAATAGGAATGTATGGTTAAAACTATTTTTCTTCTTCTTCTCTCTAATCTTTTTATGACATACGCTTGGTATGGGCATCTCAAAACTTTATCAGCAAAGCCCTTATGGATAGCTATTATTGTAAGTTGGGGAGTTGCTTTTTTTGAATACTGTTTTCAAGTGCCGGCCAATCGTAACGGTATCAGTTACTTTTCACTGGCCCAATTGAAAATCATTCAAGAAGTGATCACCATGGTGGTGTTTTCAGGATTTGCGATTTTCTATATGAAAGAAGAGCTTAATAGAAACTACATTTACGCTTCACTCTGCCTCGTAGGTGCGGTCTTCTTCATATTCAGGAAATGATTCATCTTCCTGATAATCCTCGTAAGTATCTGGCCCTTGATCATTATCATAACCTTGGTAATCATCATCAGGGTATGCAGGGTCAGGGTTATTAAGCTCAAGTTCATTCACTGGATAATCAGACTCGGATGTGTTCATTCCTGGAGTTGGTAAAATACCCATTGTCTCGGGTTCTTCCATTCCGTAATAAGCTTCGGCGCCTCCATGAGCGTATGCAATTTCTCCCCCAAGCATTCCGACATAGAGTCCGACACCTAGAGGAATAAAACTGAAGACAGCTGCTAGAACTCGTAATTTTTTGGCCAAGTTTTCTTTTACATAATTAATCACAATCATTACTCCTAAAAGAATTACGGACAAACCAGAAAAGACTTCTGCCATGTTTTCATGTTGTCCTATAAAACGTTTTGATACAAATTGTGCTACTAGATCTTCCTCTCCTTCTCCTGAAGAGAGAGCAATATAAGCAAAAATAACTACACAAGCTTGAGTAATAACTGCGACCCACCATCCTTTCTCTGATAATTTACCCTTAGCAATCAAAATCACTAATGAGATCAAAATCACTGGCATAAAAAGGGCGAGGACAAGAGGGATATGGGCCAAAAAAGGATGAAGAGGTACCATTAAGTTCTCCTAAGAGTTCACTTCATTTTCAATCATATCTAGAAGATAGTCTATATGTTCCTTTTTTGTGTGGTAATTAGGTAAAACTAGCCTAAAGAAAATAGTGCCATCGGGCCGCTCGGCATAGTTAACCATAGCAAGCCCCTTAGTTACTACACGCTGACGTATGGCCTGAGTGTATTCGTTAATACACTGACCTTCCGGGGGAACAACCTGGAAACAAACATTTAAAAAATGAGCATGATAAAGTTTAAACTTTTTTCTTTTGACCACTTCTTCTTTTGCATATTGGGCCAAATCCATCAAATATTCTGTTCTCTCAATCAAACCATCCGTTCCATACATACGCCAAAGAAACCATAGCTTTAAAGAGTCGGCACGACGTCCACATTGAAGAGAGTAAGTACCTGTATCCCATTCAAAGCGATCTTCATCATGGAAAAGATACTCTGCTCCACCACCCCGAGTTGTGGCCCTTAAAATACCTGCACGCTTAGTCAGAAAGAAACTAGTAATAAGAGGAGCTCCCAGAGTTTTATGAGCATCAAAGGTAATGGAATCAGCATGCTCAAGACCCTGGGCCAAGTGAGCATAGTTTTTCGTGAAAAGAACTGCTCCACCCCAGGCAGCGTCAACGTGGAACCATATTTTATATTTCTCAGCAATTTTTGCGATCTTTGAAAGAGGATCAAAGGCACCTAGAACTGTTGTTCCTAAAGTTGCACCTATCATCAAGGGAGTAAGCCCCTCTTTAATGTCAGCAGAGATGATTCTCTCAAGTTCCTCGGGAATCATCTCACCTTTTTCATTTGAAGGGATGAGAATAAGATTCTGTGTACCAAGCCCTGTAATATTGGCAGCTTTATCAAAAGAGTAATGAGCTTCACTCGAAACATAAATTCTAAAGTTATTATGAGTAAAACCAATCTGCCTGATACTTGGGTTGTAGTCCGTTCGGGCACAAAGTAATCCTAAAAGATTTGCATTACTTCCTCCGGTCACCATAATACCTTCACCCTGATTAAGACCTGTCATTTGAAGAAGCTCTCCAACAAGTCTTTTTTCAATCACGGTGAGTACCGGTGCAACTTCGAAAGTGGCCATAGTTGGATTGAGCATCGTGGCCACAAAATCACCTACAATAGCAAGAGGATCAGCGCCTCCAAAAAGTTGATTCAAAAAGAGAGGATGATTTGTTCTGACTGATCGATCAAGGATGAACTCCAACTCGTTGAGAAATGTTTTTTCATCAATGCCTTTTGAACTAAGCATCGGAACTAAGCGATTCATCTCATCAGGAGTTGAGGATTTTATCACTGGTGTTGTCAGTGTATTTTGAGAAACGTATTTTTTGAGTGTCAAAAAAACGTCGTTTAAAAATTTTTCTTCATTAAGGGAGTGCATGCATATACCTATTTTTTAGTATCTATTACCAGAACCTTACAGTATCTCGCAATCCTGCAAGCAAATGTTAGACAATTCAGCACTTTAGCTCCCTTATGCCTATTGGCATTTAAAAGATTGATTGTTTTAATTTTCCCTACTTACAATCTTATCGTCTTTACCAAGGAGAACTTAGGATGTCAGTTCGACTCAATAAGCACCTATCTGATAAGCAAATCGAAATGCTTAAGGATAAACTACTTGCAGAAGCAGAGCGCATTAGAAACAATTTCCAGCTAAAAAAACAAGAGTATGAAAATACTAATCTAGCAGGCTCTAAGGATGAAGTAGATTCTGCCAATGATAATATACTTCTAGCTGCTGATATGCGTTTTTCTAATCGTGAAAACCTTTACTATAAAAAGATTATGAAAACGTTAAGTAAGGTAGAGTCTGAAACCTATGGTATGTGTGATGAATGTGGAGAGCCTATTACTTTCCAACGTTTGATTGCTCGTCCTACATCTGAAATGTGTATCGTTTGTAAAGAAGACTCAGAAAGAGAAGAAAACCAAAACTTCTTTGAAAGACGTTCAAAATCATTAGGAAGAGAAATCAGCCTTAGCTGAGGCAAATTATGATCGAATATGTGCTGGATAATAACCCAGACGACCGAATACTTCTCAAGGCCTCCAAAATCTTAAAAGATGGAGGCCTTGTTTGTCTTCCCTGCGAAACAAATTGGATTGCAGTTGCTGACCCCTACTCAAAGACTGGCGTGGATAAACTTTATAAATTACGTCACGTCGAAAATACCAAACACTTCACTCTCCAAGCTGCTAGTTTTAAAAAGGCCATGGAAATCGCCTATATTGATGACTCGGCTTTTAGTTTGATGAAGAAAGTTATTCCTGGGCCTTATACCTTTATTTTTGAAGCCCAGAAAAAGATCACAAAGCTTCTTAAAGCTTCAAAGTATGACAAAGAAGTGGGAATACATTTTCCCCCTAACAATCTTTTCACTAAGCTTCTAGAAATTCATGATGACCTTCTCATAAGTTCTCATATCACTCATGACATGATGGATTTAGATGAAGAGGACCTCATCTATTCCGCGCTCATTGAAGATAAGTTTCCTTATCTTATTGATCTCATCCTTGATCCAGGGGAAGTTGAGTTTATTGGCTCTTCTTCTATTATTGATTTCACCTCAGGACATCCTGAAGTTATACGACATGGTTCCGGCGATACTTCACTTTTTGAAAGATAATTTCTTGGGGATAAAATGGAAAAAATACAAATAAAAAAAGATGTCGTCATCTTCTTCCTTGCTTCGATTATTATCCTTCTCATTGGGTACTTTTCAAGACAACTTATTCTCATTACAAGTATTGGTCTTGGAATCGGTGTACTCATCACCCCTTGGTTTCGATTCCTGACGGATAAGTACAACGTTCCTCGTTTTCTATCCATCATCATTGTTGTTCTCGCGGCCTTATTAGTTTTTTCTCTAACTTTTGGTAGTATCATCTATCTTGTTGCGGACCAGGCCCATTCTCTTCAAGAAAGATGGCCTGAAATTCAGAATAATAGCGCCAAAATCATAAGTAGTACTTTTGAGAGATTTCCTTGGATTCAAAATCAAATTAACGAGATCAACTTCGGCTCATATTTAAGAACAAGCGCTCAAAACATTCTTCAAGGATTTAAATTGAGTGTTATTGTTATTGGCGGAGCTGTCTTTGCTATTGTCCTAGGTTTCTACACTGCTCTCAATTCAGAAGAGTATTTTAAAAACCTAGTGGAAGTTTTTTATCCCAAGCATCGAAGCCAAGCTCGAGAGATCCTTCTAAAGTGTGCCAAAGCCATTCGCGTTTGGTTTAGGGCCCAATTAATCGATATGGCCATTATTGGTCTTCTCACGGGTGTAGGTCTTAAATTAGCACAAGTTGAATACTGGGCAGTGTTCGGGTTACTCACGGCCGTTCTAGGAATCATTCCTTATTTGGGTATCATAATGGTGGTCTCGACGACTGCTCTTATCACCCTTTCTACTGACCCAAGTAAAGTTCCTTTGGTCATGCTGATCTTTTTTATCACTCAACAACTTGAGGGACATGTTATCCTTCCGCTGGCCATGAAAGGTGGAGCTGAGCTTCCGGTGGTGCCACTTCTCATTTTCATGATGTTCTTGGGGGCCTTCTTTGGAGTCTTAGGAGTTTTTATAGCTCCAGCACTTTTTGCAATTCTTCGAGTTCTTTATAAAGAACTCTATATCGCAAAAATTGAAACTAGAACTTAGATTCAAATTGGTACATGAACGTTGTTGAATGATTGGAATCAGTCTGAACTGATACAACCATACTTGCCGTGCTCGAAATCTTTTTTTCGGCCTTAAAATTTATAAACTGACCCTTTTCAGAATCATGACCGATATTTGTTTGGTAGGAATTACTTCCAGAGCGCATTTGATGTCCAAATGAGATACTTTCTTTACCAGAGTCATAGCGATTCACGGTAGCGTTTACTGTTGCATTATCTCCAACAGTATAACGAGAAGATAAAGCAATAAGACGATCAAGCTCATCACCTTGAACAACTCTTGCTGTTACATATTCATGATTGTGGTCTGTTAAAGACATCACCATTTCATTTTTTTTCTTTTTATCCGTATTATCATCTATTGTTTGTTGACTGGCCTCTGCTCTAACTCTCAGCCCTTTCTCACTATCTAAATCCCATTGGTGTGTTGTACCTAAGTGAATGGTTTCGGTTTCATTGACGTTATCCACTCGTGCTCTGATGTATTCTCTTCCCTTTCCATCAGAGAGAGCCACTTGAATTTTTTGTTGGTTACTCTTGGAGTAGTCAGTCTCGACATTTCTTTCTTCAATCTCGCCTTCTACTTTAAGTGAATTATCAAAACTTGTCTGATATCTACTCCCTACGACTACTTCTGTTTTTCCTTCTCTTTTTTCCATCTGCGCACTAATAAGATTTTTATTCTTATCATTACCTATATTGATCTTAGCACCTTCAATTTTTTCACGATTATCTGTATTGAGATTTTCTAAGTGCTCTTGGCTTAAACCACCAGTGACTCGTACTCCAGACTCACTTGGAACAATAATTTCTACAGGAAGAACAGCTTTTAAAGAAGCTTCCGAGTCTTTTTTATGGCGGCCCTCAAGCTGAATCCACTCTGAATCTTCTCTTCTCAAAGTTGCACGAGTTGACTGATCTGAAAGGTTGAGTGTTGTCTTCGTATCAACCTCAAAATTGTCACTAAAAGATAAACTAGTTTCTATTTCATTAAGCTTTCTAGGTTTCTCAGTAACGACTCCTCCGATATCAGGTAGATCATAAGGAAAATAATGGTGATACCTCATAGTAGCCGTTTTATCAGCATGAACGATGACTTCAATCAAGATATGAGATTGAAGCCCTTCTCCTCTATAAATATAACGAATTTCTTTTTCAGGAGGCTTCGGGTAATACTGTAAAGACGTAACATTAGGCAAAGAGATAAGCTCTTCCGCCAAAAGAGTGAGCTTATCCCGATCC
>CAYWMU010000060.1:0-13098 GCA_964459395.1 uncultured Bacteriovorax sp. | reverse complement strand
TGTCTCACATCAACCGGCATATTCTTTATAAAGCTTAATTTTACCTCAGTTAGAGCTAGCTCACTAAGTTTTATTTTGAGTTCTTCAAGACTTACTTTGTCTTCTTCTTCGATTACTAGGACAGGTCCACGTTTCGTATTAATAAGAGCAGATCTTTTTACATTTTTTAGAGTATTAATTTGAGCTTCGACCACATAAGGTCTAAACGTCACTCCTGACACTTCTACTAATTCAGATAATCTTCCTGTAATCCAAAGATTTCCCGCTTCATCAAAATGCCCCACATCTCCAGTTCGATGCCAAACTTCACCTTGCGGAGTTTGAATTTTATTGGAAAGACTCGCTTGGGGATTATCCACATACCCCTTAACCACATGAGGGCCTTTAATAATAACTTCTCCCCACTCCCCTTGAGAAACTTCATAGGGAGTAGATTCATCTTTATCAAAGCTTGGAATTGAAGCTGGAAGACGCACTATTTTTACAGTTAGTTCTGCTAGAGGCTTTCCAACTAAAGCGCCTTCTTTCTTTGCGTTTTTTACATCTCTCATAGAGGCAACACTAATGGGGGCCACTTCTGTAGAACCATAAACCACTAGATTCTGGGCCTTAGGAAAGGCTTTCTCCATATTGGCGCAGAACTCTTCACTCACGGGAGATCCCCCTTGAGCTGTATAAAGAATGGATTCAACAACCTCATTCTTTTCAACTAAGTGTTTTGAAATTTTTGAAAGGAAGGCACTAGAACCTGATAGCCTTGAAACTTTGTATTTTCGTATAAGTTCTAAAGCTCTTTTCTCATCAAGCTCCCCAACCTTTGCAAAGTTCATGGGAGGAAGAACCGTGGTGACCCCAAAACAGAGATTCATAAAACCAAACATTAAAAAGGATGAGAAATCCACCTGTTCACTATCACTAGGCCAGAGCTTTTTAATGGCGTTAATCTGATTGAAAACATTCTCCACATTACGGTCAGAGCCTTTTGATCTTCCCGTTGAACCGGAAGTAAAAGTAATAAGATAATGATCATCTTCATTAAGAGATGTGGCGGTGAAGTCCTTCACTTTGCCAGACTTTAAATTCGAAAAGGGCTTAAGACCTAGACCTTGAGAATCAACGCTATAGAGTTTCTTTCCCCAAAGCATAGGGAGAAGAAATCTCAATTTTAAAAACTTATGAACACTAATAATGGTTTTAGCTTTTGAATCGGCAATGGCCACTAAGAGTTTTTTTACTCCTATTCCTGGGTCTAAAAAAACCGCAACGAGACCTAAGCTGATAACGGCCATCATAAAAGCATAAAACTCTAAATTGATGGGCATGAGAAGAATGACTCTATCACCTCTCCTATGACCTGAATTTACAAGTCCTTCACGGTAGCGAGAGACCATGTCATAGAATTGCTTATAAGTTATGATTTCCTCAGTATCACCTTGAGGAATAATGAAGGCCCTTTTGTGAGGATGAGCTTTGGCAAACTCAATAAAGGAGTCAGCGATATTCATTTAATTAACACTCACTCTATCGCCAAGGACTTCATCAATAAAAAACTTCACCGTATAAACTTTGTTTTTTACTAAGTTCTTTAATGCATAGAACTCATAGTTATCTTCAAGAGTATCCACTTTACCACGAAGATACATATCCCTCATGGCACTTCTCTTAATCTTTCCACTGGTGGTTTTCTTAATCGTTCCAGGAGGAACAATACTCACTTGGTGCGACTTAATAGCAATGAGTTCTGAAGCCACTTGGGCAATTTTCTCTCTGATCTTTTCTCTTTTTTGAGCAGAGAAGTTATTTCCTTTAAGCTCTACAACCACTTGAATTTCTTCAGATGATTCATCTTTATTTGGAACAGCAAATGCCGCCAAACGCCCTGGACGCACTTCACTTACTTCAAGAATTTGTTTTTCAATTTCTTCTGGGCAAAGATTAAGACCATTAATAATGATCAGATCTTTTGAACGACCTACAATATAGATTTCACCCTGGTGAATAAAGCCAAGGTCTCCTGTTCGAAGATATCCTTCAAAGAAAAGGTTTTGATTCACATCATCGCGCTTATAATAACCAGAAGTCGTCGACTTTGATTTAATAATGATTTGTCCAATTAAGTCTTCACCGATTTCCTCATCTTCTGTATTAAGAACTTTTACCTGAATGCCTGGAAGAGGCCTTCCACAAGAGACAAAGGCCAAACCTTCTTCTTCGTTTCTAAGAATGACTTTTGAATTGGCCGACATGGCATTTTTATCAATATGGATAATTTTTAAATCTTGTTCTGGGTTAGTGAAACTAATGGCCAGAACGTTCTCGGCCATCCCGTAACAAGGAAGAAAAATCGTCGATTTAAGACCATAATTCTTAAAACCATTAATAAAATTATTGAGAGTCTTAGCATTAATAGGTTCAGCACCACAAAGGGCCACTCGTAATGAACTAAGATCAAGATCCTTCTTTCTCTCCTCTTTAATCTTAGTCGTACACATATGGTAGGCAGAGTTTGGAGCACAAGTGATTGAGATTTTCTTATCAGAAATGAGTTTTAACCAACGTTTCGGATTAACCGCAAAATCAAATGGTCTCATCATATGAATAGGAACATTGGCATAAATAGGAAAGAGCAAACAACCAATGAGCCCCATATCGTGATGAACCGGAAGCCAGGTGGCCACTTGGTCACCATCTCTAAGATTAATTCCTAGCCCAATTTGCTCTAAGTTACTCATGAGATTTCCATGAGTAATAACAACTCCTTTAGGGTCACCTGTGGAGCCTGAAGAAAATTGAATAAAGGCTATATCATCTTCTTTAGGAAGATAAACATCCTCAAGAGTTTCTAGGTGCGTATTGGAGAACTGAGTTTGATCAAGAACTAAGAAATCATTAGGAAGATTTCCTTCTAAGGTTTTCTTATCAAGGGGATTCGAAAGAAAAACTTCTGCCTTCGTTTGCTTAATCATACTACGAATAAGATCTGCAAAACGTTTATCTGATAGAAAATGCCCTGGGCTCACTGGAACCGGAGTACAACCAAGCATTTGAATCGCAAAAAAATTAACAAGGAAATTTGAATTATTGGTTCCTTCAAGAAGAACAATCGAGTTTGAGCTTAGCTTAATCTTTCGCAGTTCCTCTACTCTTTTAAAGGCCCGCATCTTAGCTTGCTTTAAAGAGAGTTGTTCAACTTCCTTTCCATTCTCATAGAAAGTCAGAAGCTTTCGCTCATCATTAGAATTAATAAGTTTTGAAATAAGGCCATTGAAAGTTTTCATGGCCCTATTCTATGATTTTTTCTTAATCGTTTCTGAAGTATTGAAAACTATTCAGGACTGACTATTCTTTTGACAGCTCTTCCTCAACACTTGGAAAATACGAAGATTTCTCACCAATTTTATGTCCACTAGGGATAGGAGTCCCTAGTTCATCCAGACTCCAAACCGACTCTGGTAAGTTAAGGGACTTTCGAACTTCGTCCATAACTTGAGGAGCAAATGGATAAAGCATAATCATGGTATTCTTCAGCACATAAAAAGAACTATAAAGAGCATCTTGTCTTTGCTTTAAGTCCCCTCGATCGTCATGAGGTTTAAATTGTGAGAAAAACGAATTCACTAAACGAGCATAGTTTTCGATTTCAAATAATAAAGTTGAATACTCTGCACGCTCCATTTGTCTGAGGTACTTCTGCGCAACCTTCATTGTCTCTTTGTGAACTTTATCAAGAAGCTCCCCTTCCGGAACCACTCCATCAAATTTTCCAAGACAAGCTGAAATTGGTTTTTCAATGGCCGCATTCATTGGACCAGCTAAGAACTTATTTCTTTCATGGAAAGTATTGAAGTCAAAGTTAGAAGGATTCTCTGGTAGAGAAAGAAGTGCCAGAAAATATCTCACTTGATCTGGGTGATACCCCATCTCTCCAATAAGCTGATCTCCCGTATAGAAGTTCCCACGAGACTTACTCATCTTCTCTCCACCAATTTGCAAATGGAAGCAACCGAAGATATCAGTTTGTTGAAACTCTCCCTTCACTGGCTGGTGATAAGGATCATCTTGAGAACCAAACCACATCGCTCCTTGCATGATGGTATAGAAGTAAACGTTATCTTGTCCGAGGAACTGATAAACTCTTCCTTCAGGATCTTTCCAAAAACGTTCGTACTCCTCTGCTTTTCTTCCTGACTTTAAGAGGGCCACTTGAGAAAAAGAGATCGGAGCAATGAGGGAATCAGGCCACACATAAAGTGTTTTCCCTTCCATCTCCGGATCTAGTTCAACCGGAAGAGGAATCCCCCAACTTACATCTCGAGTGATGGAACGATGGGCCCAAGCATCCATTGGAGCACACTCAATTCCGTTCTCTTTTAATATTTTAAGAGTGGTGTTGAAGTCCTCTTTATTTTCTAATTGAACGAGAACTTTCTTTCCAGGTGCATACTTTGATTTATGCTTTGGAAGAGCGGCCTTAATTTCTTTGTAAGCTGGCTCATGAACATTAGAAAATTCAATAGCAGGAAGAATAGTTTCCATCACCTGTTGGAAAACCGGCTTACGCCATTTGTTCTGCTTGGTTTTCACCCACTCTACCAGCTGATCACTCACCTTCCACATATCAAGCCACCAATGAACAGTGTCTCTTAGTTCAGGGATTCCATCTGAAAGAGCGGAGCGAGGATTGAGTAACTCACTTGGATCATACTGAGCTCCGCAAACTTCGCACTCATCGGAGTAGGCCATCTCATTAGTACAATTTGAGTTAGGACATTTTCCACTAACGTTACGATCCTGTAAGAAGCGATTAATCTTTGGATCAAACCACTGCTTAGTTATTTTTTTCTCAAGCATTTCGTTTTTATAAAGTTTTGTGAAAAACTCTTGAGACAGTTTTGAATGAATAGGAAAAGTATCTGGACGAGATGTTCCTGCATAAACATTAAGAGAAACACCATATTTGTTCATGGTCTCTTCTTGCTTATCATGAATCTCATCAATGAATTCTCTAACAGACTTATTACTTTTGACGGCCGCTACTTCTGAAGTTGAACCATGGTCATCGGTTCCACAAACATAAAGAACGTTATCCTCACCAATCATCATTCGCATATAGCGCGCAAGAATATCAGCGGGAATATGAGCACCTGCCAAATGCCCTAAATGCAGCGGACCGTTCGCGTAAGGCATTCCGGCCGTAATAACTGCCGACTTAGGTCGATTGAGGCGGTCGAGTAAATCTTTAACATTTTGAGGTGGGGTAAAAACGGGCTTATTCATAGCTATAAAGTATAAACAATTTTAATATTTAAGCCACGAAATACATGAGCTTACCAAAATATTCTATGCTCCCATCTTGCGGGGCCGTTAAGATATGGTATAACCACCTCTTTATCTGTGGCCAATTCTCATACTACTTAGCATTTTGTTAGTCGACATCACTGTCGATGTGATCGACTTTGGCGAAAATCTCACTAGCTGTGAAGAAGACTTCGACACAGAATTTACTCGCCGCTGTGCTAAGGTCAACAAGACCGGAATTCTTTCAAAAGCTAAAAACTTTTCGCCGACTCCCTCTCTGGTTCTGACCCTTAAGATATTCTTTATCCCTTCTCACCCTCATTTCCATTCCATTACGAATTTTGTAAGACCTTTGAAAATAAAATTGGTCTCGCAAAGATCGTCGAGCACTAATTCTTTATTAGTAGAGAGTGATTCTATCACTCTCTACTTTTTTCAATTCTATAAAATAATGATGGTAGGAGAAAAAGTGTAAGGAAGGTTGAAGAAATCAATCCTCCAATAACCACTGTTGCTAAAGGTCTTTGTACTTCTGCTCCGATCCCCGTGTTAAGGGCCATAGGGATAAACCCAAAGCCTGCAACTAGTGCCGTCATAAGTACAGGACGAAGTCTTGACATTGTCCCTGCGATAACAGCTTCTTTTAAGTTTTCATGATGCCTTTCTCTTACGAGTACAGAAATGAGAACCAAAGAATTCAGAAGAGCAATACCAATGAGAGCAATAAACCCTACTCCTGCAGAAACAGAAAAATTTAATCCTCTCATCCATAAAGAGAAGACTCCTCCCACCGCAGAAAACGGAACAGCAGAAAAGACAAGCAGAGTGTATTTCAAATTTCCTAAAACTTTTAATAAGTAAAAAAACACTGCTAATAGAGTAAATGGCACAATTAACATCAATCGCTGATTGGCCCTTTCTAGATTTTTAAACTGGCCACCCCAGCTTAACTCAAGTCCAGTGAAATCTAATTTTGATTCAAGCAGAACTTTCGCATCAGAAACAATTGAAGCAAGATCCCTTTCAGTAACGTTTATAGAAATGGCTGAATATCTTCTTCCCCACTGACGGGCGATAGTTGTAATTTTTTCTTGAGTTGAAATTTCGGCGACCTTACTTAGTTCAATAACACCTCCTGTTGGAACCTCTACAGGAAGAGAGCGAACAGAGTTCAGATCATTTCGAAGAGATTCATCCAGATGAAGAAAAATAGGAAACTTTATTCCTTCTTCTACATAAGTTCCCACTTCGATGCCTGCAAGTGCCATTGTCACGGTTAGATTAAAGTCCTCTAAATGAATCCCGAGATTTCCTAAGGTTTCAAACTGAGGCACTATATCTAGAACAGGTCCGCGTCTTAAAGAAGTTAGTGGATCTTGCTCAATACTCTCAATCCCTTCAATAGGAGCAAGTATATTTTGGGATTCAATACCGGTTTCATACAAGCGATTCAGATCTGTTCCAAAGACTCTTAATGATATGTCGGCCCTTGAGCCTTCGAGCATCTCATTGAAGCGCATCTCAATGGGTTGAGTGATACTAAATTCATCTTCCGGAAATTCTTCTTCTAGTTTTTCAAGAATTGCACTCATGAGTTCTGATTTCGAATTAAAGCGCCACTGAGCTCTATCTTTGTTCAAAATAATAAATGTGTCGGCTAGATTAATTCCCATAGGATCCGTTGCAGACTCTGGCGTTCCAAGTCGAGCAAAGACTTGGTCGACTTCTGGAAATGATTCAATGACCTTCTCTACTCTTAATTGTTCCCGTACAGACTTATCAATGCCTACTCTTGCGTCCCTTGTCACTCCAATGACACCATCTCCCTCATCAAGTTGAGGAATAAAGTCAGAACCTAGTCGAGATAACATCACTCCTGAAACGAGAATAAGAAGGAATGAACAACCAACAAGGAGCTTTGGATGATTCATCGAAAGTTCAAGACTGGGTCTAAAAAATTTTTTTACATATTTTATAACTTTTGTGTCGTGATCTTTATGTTCATCACTGACTTTTAATACCAGTAAAGACAAAATTGGCATTAAAACAATCGCCACTACCAGAGAAGTTCCTATGGCCATTAACACAGTAATGGCCATGGGCTTAAACATCTTCCCCTCTACTCCTTCTAACGTAAGAATAGGTAAGTAAACGGCCATAATAAGAAGAAGCCCGGAGACTACTGGAGGCATTACCTCCTTCATCACTTCTTTAATCACTTTAAGCTTATCTTCAAATTTCAATGAGCTTGCTTTTTGTAAGGTAAGCTTTGCTAGAATTGATTCAACAACCACAACGGAGGCATCTACCAAAAGTCCAAAATCAATGGCCCCTAAACTCATGAGGTTTCCAGTAATACCAAAGTAAGTCATCCCACGAAGGGCCACGAGCATAGATATAGGGATTGCAAGAGTCACAATCATCGCAGCTCTTAAATCCCCTAACAAGAGAAGTAAAATGAGAATAACAAGAACGGCCCCTTCAATAAGAGAAATAGAAACTGTTCTAATAGTGCTATCCACTAAAAACTTTCGAGTATAGAGGGGAACAAATTCGATTCCAGGAGGGAGTGTCAGCTCTTTTAAGGCTTCTTCAACCCCATTAACAACCATACGCCCATTGGCCCCAACTCTCATGAGGACTGTTCCTAGAACTGCTTCCTCTCCACTTACTGTTGCCGCACCTACACGAAGGGCATGATCAAAACGAACATCAGCAACATCTTTGACGTAAACAGGCTTTCCTGTATTAGCAATTCTTAATAATAGATTTCCAATTTTTTCTAGGTCATTGGTTTGAGGATTAGTCCGAACAATTAGCTGCTCATCATTGTGCTGAATATAGCCACCACCAGCTGAGTAACCAAGTGAAGTTAATTTTTCTTTTAGCTCGTTAGTTGTTACACCGTATAAATCCATTTTCTTCGGATAAAAGTTCACATGGACTTGTTTAACAAATCCACCATTAGAGTCGACATCTGCTACCCCTGGAAGTTTTTTAAAATGAGGCTTAATTATATAGTCTTGTATAACTCTTAATTCTGTTAAACGTGTAACTTCGTCGACCTTTGATAAATGAGAGTTCTCATTGGCCCTTAATGTGTACATATAAACTTCGCCAAGCCCTGTTGTCATAGGAGCAAGTTCTAATTCCACTTCTTCAGGTAGCTCAACATTAGACATTTTTTCAGAAACCTGCTGACGGGCCCAATAAATATCTGTGCCATCATCAAAGACCAAGGTTATTTGTGATAGGCCAAACTTAGAGATAGATCTCATATCTACTAAGTTTGGAACTCCAGAAAGTTCGATCTCAAGAGTGCGTGTCACTTGCATCTCAATATTTTCCGGATCAAGTCCCTTGGTTTTTGCGTTCACGACAACTTGAACGTTAGTGATATCAGGGACCGCATCGATAGGAACATTCTGAATTCCAAGTACTCCCCATAAAATAACAGCGAGAGTTAGAAATAAAATGGTGAAGCGGTTATTAAAAATGATATTAAGAAATGTATTCATTATAGTTTCATCTTTTTACCAAGCATCTCGTACATATCTGCTAAGTAGCTATAGAACTCATATCGGGAGAAATATGTCGCATTCATGTTCTGCTGTATTTGATCGTCATACTGAAGAAGAGTAACTGCGGTAATTCTTCCTTTTTTAAAAGCTTCTTCTGCCTTCCTAATTTTACTTTCAAGCTGACCTATATTTGAAAGTTTAAAGCTATCACTTTGGAAGTAGCTATATTCGATTTTTTGATAAGTTTCATCAAAGCGATCCATGATAGTTATTTCACTTACCTTACTTAAAGCTTCTTCTCTTCTGAGTCTGGCGTTGGCCACTTGATCTCGATATTGCCCCCTATCCCATAAAGGTAACGTGACACCAATATTGGCATGAACAAATTCATTCTCAGGTCTTAGATGTTCAACACGATAATTCAAACCGAATTCTAGTTCGGGTTTTGTTTCATATTGAACTCTTTTAACTTCTTCTTTAGCAAACTGGACTTTCTTTTTCCGTATTTTCCATTCAGGAGAAGAGCCCAGCTCCTCAAGAAGTGCTTCTCGACTTATTTTAGGAAGAGCGCCCTCAAATAACTGAACTGAAGTAATCTCGATTCCCGTTAGTCTTTTAAGTTTGATTTTTAACTTTTTTATTCTCGTCTCAATATCAAAGATAAAATTATCAACCATTAGAATTTGATTCTGAATCATCCCTGCTTCAATTCTATCATTATCAGAAACCACGACTTTGGCCTTGATGTAGTTGCTAATGCCGTCTAAACGTTTTCTTCTAAGTCTGTTAAGGGCGTCAATTTTCTCCAAACTCGATAACTCTAATCCGAGCAACAGAGCGAGATGGTAGAGCCTTAATTCAGCTTGCTTAACTGAAAGCTCCGTAAGATCACGAGTAATTTCAGATTGCCGTTTCAGGACTTCCAAAGCCCCGGGCCAGGGAACATTTTGCATAAGAGTCAGATCCATCACATAACCAAAATCTCGGCCAGTTCTTGCACGTCCAGTCTGCATGACAAGAGAGGGATTTTTCCAAAGGTTTGATTGGTTAATTTGTTTTGAAAGGGCGGCAAGTTCCTCTAAGTTTGCTTTAATAAGAGGAGTTCTTTCAATCGTGAGATTAGCAAGTTCTTCCGGAGTAATTGCTGCAAAGGACAAGGAAGAGAAGAAGAAAAGAAGAAGTATTAGTTTTTTCATCCCCCTATCATCAACAATTTTTTGTGTTTTTTTAATAGGACATATGACCTATTTTTATAAAAAAAAGGTAGGTCAAATCACCTATTCGCGTTATGCGAGAAATAAATCTTCAAAGAAATAAGCAAAAAGCTCTGTTCGCCCTGGTAGACCAGACTTTTGATAAACCTTAAGAGCATGCTGACGAATAGTTTTCTCAGAAGAACCCCGAACTTCTGCAATTTCTTTAAACGCAGCGCCCTTTAGGAGCAAGAAGGCCACATCTTTTTCGGATGGCGTTAGTTCCCACTTAATGAATTGTTCAGCGATCACCATCTGCATATCAGTGATGGTTTTCTTATTTTTCTTTTTCCATTCCTGGTACTCAGCATTTAATTGGAGATAAGAGTTTTTTTCATCAACAAGGGCCTCGTTGATTTGTCGCCAATTCTTCCAAAGATATAAAGACCATAAGGCAGAGGTTGAACATACAATCAACTCAAAGCCTAAGTGTTCAAGTGTTTGCCCCTGAGAATATTCCCACCACATATCAAGTAATGAAAAGAAGAAGAAAAAAAGGGGAATAAGTATAGTTGAGTCTTTATTTAGTTGGATTTTCATTAGTTTATATTACCTGAATAGAATAGTTTGGAAAATTCTAAAGTCTCGTTCCTATTAATCCGACAAGATCAATATGAAATATTTAATTCTTTTAAGTTTAGTGACTCTTACTCTTAACCTTTGGGCCAAATCCGATTGCGAAGCGCTCTATGAAGCAGAGGTAGCTGAGATTGCTCAGAAAAGTGACAGACCCACTCGAGTCGGCGATAAAGTCTACGTTAATCCTTATAGTGGAGGATTGGGTTACTCCCCTGGAGTTGAGATGACCTCATACGGACCCAATTGGGCCCGAGAATTCCTCGGGGCCATAAATGATGGGCCAGAGTTAACAAGTTTCTCAATTACAAAGGGTAAGAAAAAAGAATTTCTCAATGATCTTAGAAAAGAACTTTCAAGCGTTTGTAAGTTGAAAGCAGATCCAGAACATAAGAATCTCCGTGCTTTTCTTAAACAACAACTAGATCAACAAAACTTTTGTCCAGAGGGAAAGATTCTTAAACCAACTATGTTTGGGAGTTACAAACGCTTCCATAAAATAGTTAAGAATGCTCTCGCCGACTCTGATGATATGAGTTTATGTGATAATAAAGTTGTTCAGGATGACTCTCATAGGAAAGTTAAAGATACTCCTCAAGAGAGTTCAAAGCGTTCTCATCAGCAAAGAAATAGAGCTCAACAGAACTAGTTTCTTATTAATTCTATCGATGAACTCATAAAGACAATCGATTAGATTCAGACTAAAATTAGTTCGATAATACTTCTAACCACTAAGGGAGGAAGTTATGAGTGTATTGATGTTAGCGACAATTGGAGGGACCGTATCTTTCATGTCTACATCCCTTGGGTCAGTATTGACTCAAGTCTTCACCAAAACTTCTTCACTAAACAACCTGCACATGAGTATGGACTTCACACTTGGCGTCATGCTTTCAGCTGCGGCTTTCCTCATCGCACCAGAACTCGCTTCTAACGTCTCCCTTGGCCTATTGGGCTTGGCCCTAGGAATAATAAGTATTATTCTTCTTCACAATACCATTCATAATCTTTCTCATGGAGAAAATAAATCTTCTTATCTTCTCATTGCTGCTCTCATCTTCCATAACTTTCCAGAAGGAATGGGAGCTGGGGCAAGTCTTGCAGGAATGGAATGGAGTACAGCTCTTTCACTACAAACAGCTATTGCCGTTCAAAATATTTTTGAAGGAATGGTCCTCACTCTTCTACTCATCTCACTTGATGTGAAAATAAAATGGGCCGTCATCGGAGGTATTTTCAGCGGAGTTATTGAACTTGGCGGAGGGATCCTTGCAGGGCTGCTTCTCGAGCAAACTCTTGCTACATTGCCTTTCCTACTCTCTTTAGCAGGAGGAGCAATGATGGGTTCTGTAGTCTTAGAGATTTGGGAGACAAGAAAGATTAATCCGGCACAGTTTATTATGGGGAGTGCTCTCATCCCCATCATGAACTACTTTTTACCTTAACCACCAGAAGAGCTTGTACTCTAAAATTTCAAGCCATGGATTAAAAAGATAATCGGCCATTGTTCCACCGGTTAATCCACCAATAGATACTTCATACTTTTTTCGAACTTGGGTAATTTCATCAAGGTCAAGAGGACAAGTATAAAGATTATGAGGATCTTTTTGATTTAACTCTGATAGAGATCTCTTTACACCTCTTAATCCATTTTTTGTCACTAACATTGAGCAGTTATAGGCTTCATCAAAACCGGCATCTATATAATCTCTAAAATCGACTTCTTTAATGAGCTTCCAAGAGTTGTCCACGCATGAAATATAGGGGCCAAGTTCTTCTCCTAGTAAATCAGGCCCTTCATTAAGAAGATGATTCCAAAAACGCATTCCTTGAAAATTAGCAACGAGATCGGCAGGAGTATAAACCCCTGTCGCAATAGGATTACCTCCCAAGTGAAGCCGCTCATTGGCAAGTCCTACGTAAAGAACTCGCTTAATTGTAAAACCTTTGTAATAGAATCGTCTGAAATAGTGATAACCCTGTCCCCACATGTGCTCAAACTTATCAGAGCCAATATAGTGCCCATTAAAATTCATCGTCGTCCCAATGCCAATTCCATCCATATCAGCTGCAGGACGCGCCAATAAATAACCATCGGTGATTTGATGATACTTAAAGATGGAATCACTTCTTGATATGACGTGCTTAGGAATATCATCTGAGGAGACAATCTCCTGGATAAAAGTTCCCTTATTGAGAATGATATTAAAATCTTTTCTAATCTCCTGATAGAGGGCCTCTTTTTGACACTCTCCCTTCCCATTAGCGCGCTCAATGGCCTCATTTAAGTACTCATTAGTTCGTTTATTAATAATCTGACTGGAATCTTCCAAAGGCTCATATCGGCGAGTAAAAGAGTCAATTTCAGACGCTTCTAGACTAGAACAGAGGATGAGACCAAAAATAATGAGGTTTTTCATGGTTTACTAGTATAAATAAGGCCTTTTAAT
>CAYWMU010000059.1:0-13583 GCA_964459395.1 uncultured Bacteriovorax sp. | reverse complement strand
ATATGAGTCATTTAACTGCTCTTATTGCACAGGAAATTAAAACTTTTAAAGCAAGAAGAGGGTAAGGAGATTATATGTCATTTGAAAAAACGATTATTAATACAGATAAAGCACCTGCAGCTGTAGGAACATACTCTCAAGGTGTTTTCTTCAATGGTGTTTACTACTTCTCTGGTCAAATTGGCCTTGATGCTAAAACGGGAGAACTTCCTTCTTCTTTTGAAGGACAGCTTACGAATATTTTAAATAATATCGATGGGCTTCTTGAGTCTCAGGGACTAACTCGTGCAAATATTCTGAAGACTACAATCTTTCTTACAGATCTTGCAGAGTTCTCCAAAGTTAATGAAGCTTACATCAAGTTTTTCTCAACACCATACCCTGCGAGATCTTGCGTTCAAGTTTCTGCCCTTCCTAAGGGGGCCCTTGTAGAGATCGAAGTTATTGCTGCAAAAAATGTTTGATAAAGAATACGTTTTCGAAAGTAAATCAACTAAGCTTAGACGCTCACTTATTAGTGGGTTTCTAAGCTTCTTCTTTACCCTTGCTGTTCTTACCTCTTTCTTAATTTACATTCCTATTTTTGGCAGAAATCAAAAAGAGCTCACTGACAAGGCCCTTTATCAAATTTCTCCTGACGCCATTGCCGTATACACTGGAGATAAAGGTCGTATTTCCTACGCACTTGACCTTTTAAAGAAAAATCCTTCTGCAAAACTTTTTATTTCTGGCGTGTATGCCACAAATTCTTTCCAAACTCTTCTTACAAAAAATGAATTCATGTCTACTGAAGAACTAGACGGAGTTCAGGTAGACCTCGATTACAACTCACGCGATACATTTGAGAATGTGAAAGAAACAGTAGCTTTCTTAAAAGATAATCCGGAACTTAATAGAGTTCTGATCATCTCGAGCGATTATCATATATTACGAATAAAAATGATCGTTTCTTATTATTTATCTGATTCTAAGAAAGAGTTTTACTACGACAGTACTGTGACAAAGTTTAATAACTGGAAAAACATTAAAAAGTTACTTTGGGAAACTCTCAAAATTTTTAGAACTTTTCTCTACTTAAATATCTTAGGCCTTGAAACGGGACCTGATTACCACTTATAACCTCCACCTAAATAGTAACTATAAGAAAGATTGATCGTCTCATTTTTTTCATCGATATCTCGTCTAGTCAAAGCACCACCGTTGCCGGCCACTTCATAGGACTTACTATCTGAGACTTGATGAGCGACCTGAGAAGCTTTGAGAGTGAGAAAATAACCTGATTTGGAAATGAAGTTCATTCCCACGCTCAGCCTTTGAGAAATAAAAGTATTATCCATAACTTTTCTATATTCTTCATCAAGCGTGCTAGTTTTCATTCGATAATCAAAACGAAACACACTTTTTCCAATACCAATCCCTGCTTCGATAAATGGCTCAAAGTACATTTTAACTTTATGTTCGCCAATAAAAACTGGTGCATTGAATTCGGTGATAAAACTTAGGACTTGTGAAATCTCACCACCAAAAGTATTTCCTTGTTTCTGAGTGAAAGAAGTTGAGGCACTGCTGTCCTCCTTCGTGACTGATTTCTTTGGTTCAAAAATAGTTCCTACAAAGTAGCCATCTAACTGAGTTCGAGTATTAAATCCTGCTCCTAAGTAGAAATCTCTACCAATACCAATCCTCGCTCCCATTAGGAGTTCATTCTTATCTTGAAAGGATTTACCCTGTCCCTGAAAACTTCTTTCAACAGGAAGACCTTGTCCCTCAAAACCAAAAGAAGCCACCCAGTTTGATTTCCTAGGATTATAGACATTAACTTTCTCCATATCTCTTCCTAAGTAAGGCATATAGTCAGTACTTGGAAAAGCTAGAGGAGACATAAGAACAGTGGCAAGAATGAGTGAGTATTTCATATGACTATTATCGAGTGCGACCGTCGGTAGTGTCAAAAAGAATTTCCTACCTTTACCGGAGTGAAATGCTTGGGAATCTTTTACCTAATTTGAACCTTATACATCAACAGCGATAATTATTCTTGAGTGTCTAACTGGCTTAATAAGGAAACCATGAAAACTACCTATCTCATAATTGCATTAATTTTAAGTACCTCGATATGGTCGCAAACCATAGATGTAAAATATGGACATAACATTTTCTCCATAAAAAAAGATGGTGATGAAATCACTTATCAAAAGAAAAACTTCGTCCACACTACAAAGAAAGAAAAGTGTTCTACTAACCTCTTCAATAAATATGTCAAAGACACAATCACTCCCATAGTTAAGGGTAAATATACCTCCCAAAAAAGTGGTTCTGAGTTTTTAGTTGAATTCAAAATTAATGGAAATGAAGGAGTTCTTCCTGATACTGATCCTTTCGCGCAACAGCTTCTAAGAATCCCTGCGAGTTACGATCACTTTCGTCTATCAACAGAGTTTCGCTGCCAGAAGAAATAAGGACCCCCAATGAAAAAGATTATTGCTAGCACTTTATTAATTGCCTCTCTCACTCCACCTGTTCATGCAAATATATTAAGTGACCTATTAGAAAGATTTTCTTCAATTAATCAAAAGGCCAAAACTGATTGTGAGAAAATGTCCAATGAAGAAGTGGCCCAACTTTGTGCAGAAGAAGTTTGTGGAAGTCCTGATCAGTATAAAATAGTCATTGATAGTTCAAACATTGATAAGTTCACTTCTAAAGATACGAAAGAGTATGTTTCAACCATTGAAGACATAGTAAACAATACTGTTGAAAAACAAAGAAACTTTCTGAATAAAACAAACAAAAAAGTAGAAGAGTTAAAAAACTTAACGACCCTCACTGATGAAGAAGCTGAGAATCATCTTTATACTATCGCAGAGATTGTAAACAAGAGACATACATTACTTCACAGGCTCATCCCATTATCAGGAAATAATAAGGGCAAAATCAGAAGAACTCTTCCTAAGGACTCCCCCTTTTATCAGTTTTATAAAGAAGTGGTATCAAATCTAGATATTGAAAATAACCTAGAACTTGCAAACCAACTCTCAGGTAATAAAATTCCCGCGAAAACTAGAATAAATATTATTAAAGGTAAAATTGCTAAAATTAAAAACCAGGCATCCCTGAGTGATGATGATCAAAAAATGTTAGATTATTATGAACAAAATCCAGATGCCTTAAGTGACCTACATGTGATGGAAATTGCAAAAAAATATGATGTTAAAGTAGCTGAAACTTTTTGTAATGAAACTTGTAAGGAAGGTATTAAAAACTTTTATAAGCACTTCGCATTTCCTGAGTTAACAAGTAAGTATGAAACCCAATTTTCCGAGTTGGATATCCAAGATAGGGCCGCTCAATGTATGGCCATGTATACCCTTCATAGTGCTTCCGTTCAAGACAGTAAAGAAGCCGAATCTGAATGGAAGGCACTTCGCCAGAGATTTATAGATGATACTAAACTAAAACTTTCTTCACACTCTAAAGACCTAATCATTTCTAAAATTGATAATGACCTTACTTTAGCTTTTAACGACTCACTCGGAAATCCTGAAAAGGTTAAGGAGCTTTTTCAAGGATCACCTTTACTAAATGAGGAACAATCTGCGCTGGAAACTTTTAGAAGTCTTAATAATATAGATGAGATGAACAAAATATTAAAAGCACCAGAGTGTGCAGGCTCATCTGCGATTGCTATAACTGATCATGTTCTACCTAAGGTAAAAAATGGAGTAGCGCAAGCCAGACTTCACGTCTCCCCTTTTTCCTGTGAACATATTCATTCCTCAGGAAGAGAGATTATGGCCCATGAACTTGGTCACGTGATTTCTCACTTCATCGAAAAGACTCCTGAGATGAGTACTGAATCAAGAAATGATTTCATCTCATTAAGGCAATGCAGTAAAAGTGAAAAGAAATCTTCATGGTTCTTTTCTCTATCATCAACCTCATTTGAAGGGGATCGCCTAACGACAGAAGAAGATACTGCAGACTTAATTGCACACATGCTTTCTCCTGATAAAGATTCATTTATGTCTTGTCCAATGCTCTTACCTCATGAAGGTAAGTATCAGAATGTTAAGTTTAAAAAGATGAGGTTTGATACACACTCTTCGTCGATGGCAAGGCTTCTCGTTGAACTTCAGTATAAAAATCCTGATAAGATAACAGAGGCCTGCGCAGAATCTATTAAAAGATCAAAACAGAAAATTAACAACAAGTGCTACTAAGAAAAAAGAAGGCCTCATAAAGAGGCCTTCATTATGCTCGATTGACTGAAATGACTTCTTCCATTTGCTCAATGGAACTAATGGTTTTCAGAAGCTCTGAGTAATCTTTTACCTCTACTTCAAAGATAAAGTTTCCTTTCTGATCAGGCATTGAACGTGCCATCGCAGAACGAATATTGATTCCTGAGTTGTTGATAGTCTTAGAAATTTTAGAAAGAATTCCCGGCTTATCATGAGTAGTAACTTTAATGTTAACTGGATGAGAGAAGGTATAATTCTGATTCCATTCAACGTTCACTTGTCGTCCTACTTCAATATCAAGAATTCGACTACAGCCTACTGAGTGAACAGTTATCCCTCTACCACGTGTAATAATTCCTGTAATAGGATCTCCAGGGATAGGATTACAACAGCGGCCCATCTTCACCATAATATCATCAAGACCATCAACAATAACGGCATTATCAGAACTAGATGATTTACGGGCAGACTTAACGACTCGTTTATAAAAACTGTCTCTCTCTTCTTCAATTTCTGTGTCTTCAGTAATTGTGATCGAAGGGATTAGTGAAATAACTTCTTTTAAAGAGACATGCTCTGAACCGACATTGACATAGAGCTCTTCTAGATTCTTATAATGAAGCTTATCCAAGGCCTGCTTGAACTCACCTTTTTTATCAAGTTGCTTGATAGAGGTGTCAAATTTCTTCAAGGCCTTTTCAAGAACTTCCTCACCAATTTCTCGGTGGTGATCACGTTCCACTTTCATTAAGTATTGACGAATTTTTGTTATGGCCCGAGAGGTTTTACAAATCTTCAACCAATCTTTAGAAGGGGTTTGAGTTTTACTGGTTAAGATCTCAACTGTATCACCAGACTTAAGACGATACTTTAAAGGAACCATTTTCCCATTAACTTTTGCACCTACTGTTCTATTTCCAATTTCAGTATGGACTGCATAAGCAAAATCTAAAGGAGTTGCCCCGTAACGAAGTTCTTTAACATCTCCATTCGGAGTGAAAATAAAGACACCACCTACATCAAGGTCATTTTTTACCACATCCATAAACTCTGATGAGCTCTGAACGTTTTGATTAAACTCCATAAGTTCTTCAACCCATTTGAGTTTGTTGAAGTCCCCTGAATTCTTGTTTCTTTCTTTATATTTCCAATGTGCAGCCACCCCTCTCTCAGCAACTTCATGCATCTCAAAAGTACGAATTTGTATTTCAATTCGCTCAGCTTTAGGGCCAATGACCGTTGTATGAAGAGATTGGTAGTTATTAACTTTCGGAATAGCAATGTAGTCTTTGAATCGTCCTGGTACAGGAATAAAAGCAGAGTGAATAATACCAAGAACCTTATAACACTCAGTAATGTTTCCTACTAAGATCCTAAAGGCCAAGAGGTCTTGGATTTGTTCAAAGTCAACATTACGATGCTGCATCTTTTTATAGATCGAATAAAAGTGCTTCGGTCTTCCGGCAACATCCCCTTCAACAGAATACTCAAGCATCTTCTCTTGGATAAGAAGAATTGTTTCCTGAATATATGATTCTCTTTCCCGTCTTTTCATCGCAATTTTTTCAGCAAGGCGGTAATAGATCTCAGGATGAAAAAAGCGAAGACAAAGATCCTCTAACTCTCCTTTAACAGAGTTAATACCCAGTCGAGAGGCCAAAGGAACATAAATATCGAGAGTCTCTTGAGCTTTTGCTTTTTGCTTTTCGATAGTCATGTACTGAAGAGTTCTCATGTTGTGCATGCGATCTGCAAGCTTCACAATAATAACTCTCAAGTCCTGGGCCATGGCCACAACCATCTTACGAAAGTTTTCTGCCTGAGATTCTTCTTTAGTTTTAAATTTAATTTTGGAAATTTTAGTACAGCCCACCACAATTTGGGCCACACTCTGACCAAACATCTCTGAAATTTGCTCGGGACTCACATCGCAATCTTCTACCACGTCATGAAGAAGACCTGCCATAATGGAATCAACATCCATTTTAAGTTTAACAAGAGTAGCAGCAACATTGAGAGGGTGAATAATATAAGGCTCACCAGAAGAACGTTTCACACCTGAGTGCATTTTCTCAGCAAAGTCATAGCACTTTCTGAGAAGCTCTAGATCAGCTTCTGGATTAATGACCTCGACTCTTTTCAAGAGTTCGTCGATGGTTAGTCCTGCTTCGTGTGAGAAATCAATTCTTTCTGAATACATTATTTTTTTAATATCCCTTCAACAATGGCGTGCAATTTTTTATAAGCGCCCTGAACATCGTCATTCATAATAAGAAAATCATAATCATTTTTTCTCATTAACTCTTTTCTGGCATTCTCAATTCTTTCTAAAATTACTCTATCGGTATCAGTCCCTCTAGACCTGAGCCTCTTTTCAAGTTCATCGATAGAGGGAGGTTCAATGAAGATAACTTGTGCCGTATCTTGATAGATCCTCTTCATAGCATCCGCTCCTTGAACATCTAGGTCAAAAAGCAAGACCTTCCCCATCGCAATTCCTTGATCAACAAAGATCTTAGAGGTTCCATAGTAGTTTGAATGAACCTGGGCCCATTCAATAAATAAATTCCGATCAATTTGGTCTTTAAACTTTTCTACTTCTAAAAAATGGTAATCCTTCCCATCAACTTCACCAGCTCTTTTCGGGCGAGTTGTGCATGAAACGGACCACTCTAAAAAAGGCATATCAGCCTTTAGTTGATTTATAAGAGTTGATTTACCTGTACCTGATGGAGCACAGATAACGATAAGTTTACCTGTCATGCCTATTCCAAATTGAGTGCTTGTTCTCTAATCTTTTCTAATTGAACTTTCATCTCTACTACATGAGAGCTAATTTCCGATTGTGCTGATTTAGATCCAAGAGTATTAGTCTCTCGTCCGAGTTCTTGTAGAAGGAAATCAATTTGCCGTCCAATTTCTCCATCGGAATTCAGGATACTTTTAAGCTTTGCAAGGTGAATTTTAGCTCGAGTAATCTCTTCATCCACATCGAGTTTTTCTAAGTAATAAATGATTTCCTGAAGAAAACGAGTTTCATCTACTTTGATATCTTTTAATTTCTCTTCAAATTTCTGAGTGAGTTTTTCTCTTAAAATTTCAGGATAAAGGTTTTTTAACTCTTCAACCTTTTGAAGATGAGTCTCGTAAATAGAAAGGTGCTCAACTAGTTTAGCGACTAGCTTTTCACCTTCTTTCTGACGAGAAATTTTTAAGGCATTCACTGCTTCAATTACAGAACCTGTTAAGAGTTCTAGAAGTTCTTCTTCTTTCTGCGAATCATCTTCTGACTTATAAAAATCAGATCTTAAAAAATCTGTTGGAGAAAATTGTTGAGGAATTCCTGATTCTTTTAAAACAGGAGAGATTAATTCAATATAGGCCTTCACTTTCACAGGATCAATCTGAAACTCAACTTGTGCAGAGTCCACTTTCTTATAAACAATACTTATATCAAAGCTTCCACGCTTAAAGTGCTCATCAAGTAAGGCCCTAAGCTCTAACTCTTTTGAGTTGAAAAGGTTACTCATTCTGAATTTATAATCTTTGAAACGATTATTTACAGTTTTTATTTCAGTAGTAATGGTGAAGCTCTTTCCAACTGATTCCCCCTTACCAAATCCTGTCATTGAATAAACGGCCATAATCTCCTCTTATTCGCTCTGATCTTCAATAAGCGTAATATTTCCCATCTTACGGAATTTCTCAAAACGATTGTTTAGCATTTCTTCCACAGAGATATTCTTTAATTCTTTAAGACTAGAGACGAGAGTTGCCTTTACATTTTCCAATGCTTTCTCGGGATGTCTATGGGCCCCACCGGCAGGTTCCATGATGATGTCATCAATAACCTGAAGTTCTTTTGCCTTATTAGGAGAAAGCTGGAGTGAGTTTGCTGCAGTTTCTGCCATTTTAGGATCAGACCAAAGAATCGAAGCGCAAGATTCAGGAGAAATAACTGAGTATACAGAATACTCCATCATAAAAACTTTATCGGCGACAGCTACTCCAAGAGCACCACCTGAACCACCTTCTCCGATCACAACTGAAAGAATGGGTGACTTGATTTTAAACATCTCTTCAAGATTTTCTGCAATGGCAAGTGCCTGTCCACGCTCTTCAGCTCCAATTCCTGGATAAGCTCCTGGTGTATCAACGAATGTCACAACTGGGATTCCAAACTGAGAAGCCAGTTGCATAACTCTTAGTGCTTTTCTATATCCTTCAGGATTGGCCATTCCGAAATTGCGAAGAATCTTCTCTGAAGTCTTTCGTCCTTTTTCAATTCCTAATACAGCAACTTTTTCACCATCGATATAACCAAAGCCTGCAATCATTGATGGATCATCAGAGTAACGACGATCTCCATGAACCTCATGAAAATCAGTAATGATGTTTTGAATATAATCAATAGCGTGAGGACGTTGAGGGTGACGTGATAACTGAGTTCTCTGCCATGGAGTAAGTTTTTGGTAAATCTCCTCAAGCATCTTGTCTACTTTTGCCTGAAGGGCATCAATTTCATGACTGATGTCAATGCCAGGACCTGTAGAACTGCGTAGCTCGCGAATTTGGTTTTCTAATTCTGAAACGGGACGATCAAAGTCTAAGGTAATATCCATTTTAACCCCTTAAAAGTGGTTACTAATAATTTTGAGTTTAGTAAGGAGTTAAATTACCTTGATTGAGAACAAAATGCACGTTTTTCTAGCTAAAGTGGGCCTATTACTCCCAGCCTTCCACTTTACCTGATTCAAAATAAATATACTTGGGATTACCTTGCTCAGCGTAAAGCCATCTTTCATTTTCAAAACTGGGATTCCCTGCGATTTCAACCCTTTGAGGTCGTCCTAAAAGAGAAATAATCTCCGTTTTACTCATTCCTAAATTTATTGTTGATTCAGTGACTGGACGATGCCAGCTAAAGCCTTGAGGGGAAACTATCCCTCGGGCCTCAAGATATGAGTAGCGCTCATGATAAGGGAGTCTCAGATAGTAAATTTTCTCAGAAATTGATTGGAAATGATGAGCATATTTTTGGTAAAGAGAGAGAGCTTCTTCTGATTGTTTAGCCTCAAGTTCGCTTAATTCCCATTTCAAGGACTGCTCAAGATTGTATTCTTCCACCTCTTCAGCACTGGCAGGAGTTCTCATTCTTCGCACTTCTTCGGAGTAGCCCCAACTACCATTATCTCCTACAACGACAGGAAAATCCCGGTAAGGCTCAAGAAAAGTACCATCCTCACGAGACATCTCGGAGAGATATGTTCTTCCCGCCGGCATGTGCCCGCAACTAACTAAAAATAAAAATAATGGCAGTAGCTTGATCATTCCTTTTACCCTCGACAAGAAGGTTATCGGTCTATGAAAAAGGAAGTTTTAGTCCTTTAAAACTGAGTAGAAAAGTTTGCCTAAACTTTGCCTCTCTTAGACCGATAAGAATCTTATGAAGCTGCTAAGCCGAATCGAAGAAAGAGTTAATGAATGGTTGTGGGGAGTAATATACTTCTTAGATGCTCTAATCCCTCTTCCCTTCAAACACTCGCTGCGCTTTCTTAAAAGAAAAATTCGACATGGATTCATCCGATGTAAAATGAGTCCATGGTTCTTCCTGAAAAAAAAGAATCAAGCACAAGAATGGTTAAAGTCTGTCATTGCAGAAATTCAGTTCAAAGAAACTCTTACCGTTGTTGAAAATAAATTAAAAAATGAACAGAACTTTAAAAATTTGTATATCAAGCTTCGTCGATTTCTAACTATCGTTGCACACTTAATAAAAAGGCCCTTCAGAGGTTTAAGTCCACAGCAAGGACTTGTTTTGATTGTCCTCACAGCTTCCTCTTTAATGGCCGGCTTATCCATCTTTTTCCAATCTCAACGAATCTATTTGGAAGAAACAAAACATCTTAGAACTCCGGCATCTGTCGAAGTTCTTGAGTTTGATCGACCGGCGTATTACAAGGAAGAACTTCGACATGTGCAGATTTTCGGAGTTCGAGTTCCTGTTTACTACCCGCAAGTTAATGAATTACAAACAGTCACTATCGACTTCAATATTACTTTAAGCAATCGCATAGGACGAGTCTTTATAGAAAAAAGAGAATTTCCTTTACGCGATCATCTCATCCAAAACCTTGAACCAACTCTTGCTCAGTACTCTCTTAACGAAGAAGGCAAGGCCATTATCAAAGAAAAAATTGCTCAGGAAGTTCAAGACTTTCTAGATCATCATCAAATTGAGAGTGAAGTAAAAGATGTAACTCTTCTTTACATTCTTGCTAACTAGCTTGCTTCATCAAATTCTTTAATGTTTTTTCTGTAATTAATAATTTTTTTGCCGCGAGACTGTAGTTGCCTTGAAAATGCCCAAGTACTTTCGAAGCATAATCTTTTTTAGAATCTTCTAAACTCTTTATTTGTTCCTCAATAGATAAAAGATCCGAACTTTGCGTGATGAGTTCTTCATCACAAAAGTCAAAATCGAGTTTCCTTCCTGCGGTAAGAACTTTCTTTTTTTCAAGATGACCATAAAGCTGTCGTAAGTTTCCGGGCCAGGATAAAGTCTGATAAAACTCCCTTAATCGATGAGTCATCGTCACATTGTTTTCGATACAAAATGAATCAAGAGACCTTTGAATCTTCGAGACAGAATCCCTTAACGACTTAAGTTCTAAAATATGTCCTGATTTCAGGCGGTAGTAAAAGTCCCTTCGAAATAATCCTTTCTCCACAAGACTCTCCAAAGGACGTCCGGAAGCAAAAATGAGACGAGCATTTGTTTTCTCTTCTCTCGTGTCTCCCACTGGCCGGTAAGTTTGATCATCTAAAAAACCGAGGAGCTTTGTTTGCAATTCAAGAGGCAATGAGTCTATTTCATCTAGGAACAACGTTCCCCAATTCGCCAATTTAAATGCACCTAATTTATCTTGAATCGCCCCTGTGAAAGCTCCTTTCTTATGACCAAAAAGTTCCGACTCAATAAGAGAGGGGTTGAAGGAGGAAAGGTTGATATTAATGAATGGACCGGTTTTGCGCCCCTGTTCATGAATCCTCTTAGCAAGGCGTGTTTTTCCTGTTCCCGTTTCCCCTGTAATTAATACTCTTAAGTCAGAGTTAATGATAAGAGGATTTATAACTTCATCCTCTTGCATATAAACTTCATGCTTGAAAGAAAATTTGGCATCAAGCATTTGAACTTGATCTCCTTTGAAAATAAAAGCATCTAGGGCCCACACTCCGTTTAAAAGAAATGGAGGCCCGGCTACAACCTTCAAGCGATAAGTATTTTTTTCAAAAATTAATTGATAATGATAGTTTTGAGTCAGATGACTTCCGATAACCACTTTATTTAAGCCTTCTTTTTCATGAGGGTTTGAAAGAAGATCTATTTTTGTACCTTTAAAAATAATTCTCCTCTTTCTCCCGTAGAGAGGAGAAACTTCAACAGAATCACCTACTTTCACAGCTTGAAATTCTTTTTCTTTGGAAAAAATCTTATCATTCATAACTTCCCTTTTTTAAAAGACCATGAGGGATTTATCTGCTATGATTAAGACAGTTATAAAACTTATAAACATCTTGAGACTAATCATTTTTCTTTATTGAATAAGGTCATTATGAATATCCTGAAAGGTAAAACTGAATTTTTAATGGGAATAGATAATGTTGAGCAGCTTAAAACCTGGCTTAACGAACACCCCTTCATTAATGGTATTGCCTTTATCGGTCGATCAAATGTTGGCAAGTCTTCACTTATTAACTCTTTATTTGGAAAAAACACGGCAAGAGTTTCAAAAACTCCAGGTCGTACCAGACAGGTAAATATCTTCTCCTTCCAAATCGAAGACAAAGAAATGAAAACTATTGAAAACTTTTATCTTTTTGATGTTCCTGGATATGGCCATGCTGAAGTATCAAAAGAGATGGCCCGCAACTGGCAAGATCTCTTAGACAACTTTTTTCATCTTTGCTCGGAAAAAATTCTTCTCTTAAATGTTCAAGATTCAAGGCACCCACTTCAAGAGTCTGATCTTCTCTTCCATGAATATATTAAGGCCTTCAAACTCGAAACTTATCTTGTTTTTAATAAAATGGATAAACTCAAAACTCAAAGTGAACGTAGTAAGTTAAAAAATAGAATGCCCGACATCTATAAAAAGTTTAAGTGGGTTAAGCAAATTCACTTCACTTCTGCTGAAAAAGGCGATGGGATTGATGGCCTTGAACTCTCTGTTATTAATTTCTCCAAAAGAAATAGTGACATGAAGGGTTATCTCTAAGCGCATTACCACCTAAAATCGTCTTGTATTATTTTTCCTTATAGTCTTAAGCACTATTCTTTGTAGAATAGACCTATGTTTACACTCGCCCACTCAGATAAATTAAGAATTGAGCGTATTACTGAAATCCTCAAAGAAGAGCATCCTAAAGGAGAAGATCCTTGGGGGCTTGATGTTGAGATGGCAACACGTGTATTGAAGTTCCTGACTCCTATTTATCGCAATTACTTTAAAGTAAGGATCATCGGTGCTGAAAAAGTTAAGGCCCAGGCCTATGTCGTTATCTCAAATCACAGTGGTCAAATTCCTATAGATGCCATGCTTATTTCAATGGCCTTTCTTCTAGACATCGATGCTCCACATTTAGTGAGACCAATGGTTGAAAGATTTATGACCACTCTACCTTTTATTAATAAGTATGCATCTTCTTTAGGAGCGGTATTAGGGGACCGACAAAATGCTCATTACCTCCTTTCAAAAGGTCAATCAATTCTTGTCTTCCCTGAAGGAGTGAAAGGTATTTCGAAGAGTTCTCCCGATTTTTATAATATCAAGGAATTCTCTTCCGGCTTTTACAGAATGGCCGCAACTCATCAAACTCCGATTCTTCCTATTGCAGTGATAGGGGCTGAAGAGATGTATCCTTTTGTTATTCATATTAAAAGTCTTGCTAACTTAGTTGGCTTTCCGGCATTGCCACTTAGTTTGAATCTCATTCCACTCCCATCTCCCATTGATATCTATATTGGAGATGAACTTATTCCTCGACCTAATGAGAGTGAGAAAACTATTGGGCATAATATCTACCTCTTAGAACAACAAATTAAGAAAATGATTGTTCATGGTCTCGCCAGAAGAAGACCGTTTTTTGATTTTATTAGAAAACCAATTTCCCAATTCATTATTAATGAATTTAGAAAGAAAAAATAAATGAATATTTTAATTATTGGTGCCTCTGGAGGGCTATCTCAAATATTAATCAAAATCATCAGATCTCATCATCCTGAGGCCTATATACTGGGAATTGATAATCGACCCCCTCACAATTTGTTTAAAGATGAAA
>CAYWMU010000058.1:0-13636 GCA_964459395.1 uncultured Bacteriovorax sp. | reverse complement strand
AAGGTATTGCTCAAAGAGAGTTTTGAAATACACCCTTTTCGCCGATAGTTTCTCTCCCTCCATTGAACTTGAAGCGGGAGTTCTCGCCCACCTTCCCTCGGACTGGATATTTCGCAGTAAATCCTCATCTACTTGATAACTGACATGGTTTTGCAGGACTTTTTGCGAGGAACAACCTACAATAAGCATAAGAAATAGTGATGAGATAATTTTCATGATTCCTCCTAAGGATCTTGAACCCTATCGGTAAAATCAGCTAATTCTAAAGTAACCAACAAAAGTGATCAACTATGCAGTATTGGATTATGAAATCAGAGCCCGATGTCTTTTCTTTTGAGGACTTAAAGAAGCGTCCCCAACAAAAAGAAGCTTGGGATGGAGTGAGAAACTATCAGGCCCGCAATTTTATGAGAGATGAAATGAAGGTCGGAGATATTGTCCTGTTCTATCATTCAAGCTGTCCAGTTCCAGGAATTGCAGGTCTAGCAAAGGTTGCATCGAAGGCCTATCCCGACCCTACACAGTTTGATCCTAAGTCTGATTACTATGATGAGAAGGCCACTGAAGATAAACCTAGATGGTTTTTAGTAGATGTTTGTTACTTTAAAGATATTTCGTTCATTAGTCTCGAAGAGTTAAAGAAACATAAAGAGCTTAAAGATATGAGACTTCTTCAAAAAGGAAACAGGCTTTCAATCCTACCTGTTTCCCCTGAAGAGTATAAATTTATTGTAAGTCTTTAGTAGAAACAATCTCAACATTTGTTTTCAGTAAAATCCCTGAAGTATCAAGCTTTGAAAGGATGTAGTTGGACTCAACTAGAGCGTATCCACTTTCAAAGATTGATTTAATTTTTACTTTTTTATCATTGAGACGAACGACTTCACCTTCGCTAAGACCATCAACTGTCTTTACAGAAGCTTGTAGATTGGCCGTATCAGCAATGTAGCCACCAACTTGGTAACGAGCAGGGCCGATTGTATTCTGGAAATTTCCTGTTCTACAACCAATGTAGGCCTTACCATTTTCAAAAACATTATAAGTTGTACAGATCTGAGCTCCCTTATCAGTATAACCAAAAACTAAATCTCCGGCCTTAATTCCATTGATCGTTTTCTTTGTTTCCTTTGAAACATCTGAAAGATTCACAGTCACTCTTTTACCTAATTGGTAATCAAAGTAATAGGCCGTCCCTTTTGATTCATTAACACCTTGGAGTTCAACCACCTTACCTGATGTATGGAGATATCTATAAATGGGACTTATTAGTGCTGCCTGAGCGCTAATTGAAGCAAACGTTAGACCTGCAAGAATCATTGTTTTGAAATTCATAAATCATACTCCTAGTAGTGTTTGTTATTTTTATCACTGATAGGTATAAATTACATTGTAGGGACAGTTACATAATGTCCATCATTTTGAATATCTTCAGTTACTAAGACCTCAAAAGAACGATCATCTTCAAGGGTTAAACGGTACTCTCCCGGTGAAAGAACCTTATAAAATTCACCATCATTATAATGATAACTTCCGAAATTCTTATATTGGGGAGATATCATCTCAACCATGACTCTCCCTTCTGATTTCTTATCATCGAAAGAGAGACCTACTCCTTGATGGATTTTTGCCATGAGGTTAATTAGCCCTTCTTTTTGACCTTGCCACAATTCTTCAACTTCTGAGTAAGGTGGCCATTTTTTATGGCTAACCTCGATAGTGAGCTGGAGATCATCATGCCAAAAAGAGCTCCAATCCTGCATTCCTCCCCTCACAAGATACCAAGCGGCTCCATTAGTTATACCCTGTCTAAAACGAGAACTTTCATACATGGCCGTACAAGATCTTGAATATGAAAGAGAGAGGTCGACTAAAAGGTCGTTAAAAAGATGAGGAGTATAGGTACTATCCCAGGGATAGTTTACCACCATGGTACCACCATGAAAGTTAGCAGATAAAGAGAAGTTTCTTTGTTCTTGAAAGCTCATTAAGTGTTGAGTTTCAATTTCTCTTCCATTTTTTGAACTTTTTTTATCACGGACGATATCTGGGAAGTTTCGATTAAGATCTACTCTTCTAGCATTGGCCCTTCTTCTTAGATGGCTTCCATCTGGATTCATCGAAGGCATGATGAAGATTTCTGTATTATCGACTAAATCTTTAATCAGCGAATTTGAATCATATTCTCTGGCGATGGTTTCAATCAGTCGTACGCTAAATTCTCGACCTACAATTTCATCCCCATGCATACTCGAAATATATTTAAATTCAGGCTCAACTTCATCAAGTTCAACATTATCTGAGATCTTCATTACCCATAAATCTCTTCCTTGAACTGATTTACCGATCGAGAAAAGTTTAAAAATATCCGGTCGAGAGGCTTCGAGTTCATGAAGAGTATTTGTTAATTCTTCAAAGCTTGGGTACTGATTAGAATTTTTATCAGCTGTCTCTATAAAGAAGTGAATTCCACGATTCGAAAGATAGTCCCCTAACCCCTCAGGGCCATAAAGTTCAAAACCATGTTCTTCAACATGATCAACAATAACTGATCCTGAATCAATAAGATCCTTTACCTGGTCAACTGAACCAAAGATATAAAGTTGCTCATCAATTAACGGTGAAGCTTGAAGAGAAAAAGACAAAAGGAGAGGGCCCAACAGAGTCCACTTCATAAAACCATCCTTGGTTAAAATGAATTACAGATATTAGTTTACAAGAGTTTTATTACTTGAAAACGTATAAACGATTACGAGAAGAGTAGACGGCCAGAAATGAATCATTAGCAACCAGGTCTGAATATACTGCAGAGTAAGCATGACCTAATGAAAATTGATCCACTACTTTCATTTCTAAGGGATCAACAGCATAGATCGTTCCATCAAAAGCTGCTGCGATAATATTCCCCTTCCACCATGCTAGGGCGCTAATACCTAAGTCAGAGATTTTCGCCTGCTTTAACACTTCCCCTGAGAGACTCATGAGAACAACTTCCCCATCATTTGTGCCCAACAGGAGCTGTTCATTAACGAGCTGAGGATGAGCAACACTTGTTATTGGATAAGTTTGGTTAATCACTCCCGAGTCAGGATTAAGTGCAGTAAGTGGTGTTGAAGGAGACCCTGTAATCACCATTCCATTGGTAAGAATGGGATTGAGATCAACGTCAACAAACTTAGTACCAGATGCTATTCTTGTCTCCCATAAAAGAAGACCTTCTTCAAAGGAAAGTGCAGCAGCAAAGCCATCAGCAAATCCTAGAATGATCTTTCCTCCAACGATGAGAGGTTTAGAAGTTCTTTGAAGTGTTGTGGTAATCGGTACGGCCCGACGATAGACCCAGATAATTTTTCCAGTCTCAGCATCAAGTTGGGCCAACTGATGACCTCTTAAATAAATAAGAAGTCTTCCTTTATGGTAAACAGGTGCCGACTCAATAGGAGACCCAAGATCAACAGCGTATTTCAACTTTCCTGTTAAATAGTGACGAACAAAGAAACGCCCGGACTCTCCTCCGTAACCGACGTGATCTTCAAAGAAGACTACTGGTGCTCCTAAAGGAGTTGGCTCAGTCTCGCTCCATAGTAATCGACCGGTCACAAGATCATAAGCATTCATCTCCCCATTAAGGGCGCCCATGTAAACCATATCTTCATAAATTCGAGGTGCACCTACTCCGATAGGTAGGTTTCCTGATCGATACTCTAGGTCTAAGTTTTTATTCCAAGCTACAGTTAAGACTCTCTCTTCCAACTTCGGTGGAGTGAGCTTCAATGAACTTGAAGAGCATGAGATAAGACCCAGTAGAGATAAAAGAAGGTAGAATCTCATTATTTAATTTCACCTAGATAAAGCTTAGCAAGCTTTGCTTCCTCATCGTTTGGATAAGTATTGATAATAGATTCGAAAATGCTTTTGGCATGATTGAAATCTTTTTTTACAAAGTGAAGACGTCCAAGCTCAAGTTCAAGGTGAGCAGGCATTAAAACGTCCTTAGACTTTTTGGCCTCTTCGATTGACTTGATGGCCTCGTCGACTTTCCCAGTTTTTTCAAGAAGAATGGCCTTTTGATGAACAATAAAGAAGTTAGTTAAATTGTTAGAATTCTTAACTCCATCAAGGATTGAGAGAGCACTCTCGTAGGCTTCCTTCTCTGAAAGGAATTTAGAGATTTCAAGTGCCAAAGGAATCATAGAAGCCGAAGACTTGGCAGAATCCTCAAGGGCCTCAAACCTGGCAACTAACTCCTCAGGTGTTAGACTCCCGGCCTTAGCTTTTTCCCAAGACTCATTTTGAAAATCAAAAACCTGTTGAGAACCTTTTCTCTCCTGAGCAAGTCTCATGTTTGAAACTGACATCCACCCGATGACTCCAACCAGAGTAGCAATAAGCAGGGCCCCTATAAGATTTTTCTTCTCATAAATCATATGCCCAAGATCTGTCTTATTAAGTGTCTCTTCCAGTGACTGGGTTGGCGTCGTTTCGCTCATTTTAAAACTTCCTTTTAAAAATCAAAATGTATCATAGGAGTTTAAAACTAGAGAGGAAACGTTGTCAAAGATCAAAAGATTACTTAGACTTATTGTAGTGAATCAAAAAATGACAGACTTTTGACAGGTCATGACAATCAATGGCCGAAGGTAATACAAGACCGGTGAAGAAATTATTAATTTTGGCCCTTTTCATCTGTGGGACTTCCCATGCACAGTTTTCATCACAAATGATGGAAATGATGGACGACGACATAAGTTTAGGAAGTGATATCTTCAATGACTTTAATGAGGATCTTGAATCTTCACAACAATTAGAAGATGAAAGATATTATCGCTATGGACGATTCTTCTCCGTCAACGTCGGTGGAGGGTTTACAACTTTCACCGGTAATCGTGGCAAGGCCTATTACGACAACCACCCTACTTTTCATTTATCCGTGAATTACTTCCTCGATTTTAATCGTGTTATTACACTTGGAGTGGAATATTCGAAACATACTGCCATCATGGATTATGTGACCACGGCCTATAAGGATCAAGGAAACCTTGGTGCTGTCGTCTCAGACAACACCAGAGCTTTTTTTGGGTATAAGTACTATATCGACACAACCGACTTAGGAACTGCTATTACCTACTCAAACCCTCACTTCATCGGCCGTTTAGAATATTGGTATCAAACAAATAAGTTTATTGATCACGACAATATACCTAAGCAAAAAGATGGAGGGATTGGTACTGCAGTGGGATTCGGATTAGAATTTCCGATCGAGCTTAAGAAATCCTATGTGGGTGTCCAGGCCCTTTACCATGTGGTGAACTTTTTTGATAAATACACTACCGATTATCGGCCCCACACAAATGCGGATGGCTCTCCAGTTACACCAAATGCAAAAGGTTATGATGATCTGAACGGTAATGTGTTCAGCTTCATCATAACCTATAACTTTACTTGGTAGACTGGTTCTTTTTCTCAATTTTCTTCATTCTTCTCTCAATGTCTGTAGAAGTTCTAAAAATTAAGTGAACAGGAGTATTGGTTAAATCAAACTCCTTTCTAAGACCATTAATAAGATACCTTCTATAATTTTCAGGAATCCCCAAAGACTTATTAGAGAATAATAAGAATGTTGGTGGTGAAGATTTAAGCATTGAGGCGTATTTCACCTTAAATCTATTTCCATTGCTCTTCTTTAAAACAACAGGGTTCTTATCTACAAGTTGAAAGAGACAACGGTTGAGAGCACCTGTAGGAACCTTTCTATTACGGATAACGATTGTGCGTTTAAGAGCTTCACGAAGATAATTAATATTCCTATTTTTAAAAGCAGAAATAGTGACTAACTGACAAAAGCTAAGCCAAGGCACTTGATCTCGAAGATCTCTTAGCCACTCATTCTTCTTCTTTGTGTCTGCAAAGATTTCTTGAAGAAGATCAATCTTATTTAAACAAACAATAAGGGATTTACCTTTCTCAAGAGCAATATCTATCAAACGTCTATCTTGATGAGTAATCCCCAAAGTTGAATCAATCATGAACAGAACAACGTCTGACTCTGAAATGGCCTTAAGAGATCGGTATACAGACTGAGTTTCAATAAACCCTTCAACAACTTTTGCCTTTCTAATTCCTGCAGTATCGACAAGCTTAACAGATCTCCAGCGGTTCACTTCATGGATATGCTCAATATCGGCAACCTCTTCGTTATCCACTTCTTTCCAGTTTTTCTCGATAGCTGAAAGAATGTTTTTCTCAGAGTAAAGGTCATCTCCGAGATTTGATTCATCAAAATTAAAGTCAGAATTCTCACCAAATTCTTCATTAAAATCTTCATCAACCTCAACTTCCTGAGTTTGACCAAATTCTACATAGATCTTCTTTTCTTCTTCAGTCAGGTCCTCATCGTCCATAAAGAATGTTTCATCAGTATTCTCATGGAAACGCTTCATCTCTTCGTAGAGGGCCACAGTATCTTTACGCACAAATTGATTATCTTGTGCCGTTAAGAGGTCTATATCGGGCCCAAAATAAATATCAATATAACCTTCAATAGGATCAACTGTTGTACCGGCGATTTCAGAAACGAGGGCCCTTTGAGCTCCAACTAATCTGTTAAGGAGTGTTGATTTTCCTGCGTTAGGAGCACCAACGATGGCCACAGAAGAAACAACCTCATTACGGGGCTTAACTCCCATTTGCAGCTGACTATCGATTTCACCATCAAGTGTACCCGTCTCACGATAATTCTTTGCCGTTGTTAGAAGTCTAAGCCTCAGGTCATAGAATCCTCTATTATGTTCGGCCGAAATTCGGAGCATCTGATCTTCATCAAGACCTAACTCATAAAAGTCGTATTGCTCCCCCTCTTGTTTTTCCGTATCAAACTTATTGAGGAGTAACCAGAATGGCTTTTTAGTCGAACGAATATAGTCACTAATTCCTTTATCAAAAGGGAGAAGACCTTCACGAACATCAACCACAAATAACACAAGATCCGATTCATCGATGGCAAGCTTCGCATGATCCGCCATGATATTAAAAAATGGATCTACATTGTTTTTCTTACGAGGGTCAGTCTCAATCTTCTCAGGATAGAAACCTCCAGTATCTACAAGAATAATTTCTTCTTTAAGATCTGCACCATCCAGATATTCTTCAATATTTAAAATAGCGTAATGTCTATCGCGAGTAACACCTGGCTGATCATGAGTCATGGCCAGATGCTGCTTTCTCATTAATCTATTAAAAATAGTTGATTTTCCAACATTGGGGCGTCCAATAATGGAAACAACCATTGATCTTTGGCTCATTTCTTCCTCCATACGCGAGTCGATTTCTGAGTTCGCGGAAGACCGATTTCATCTAGCACCCAGTTATTGTTAAACCATTTCGGACTAACTTTAACGTGTAGGTTTAAGTGAACTTTTCCGCCAATCATGGCCTCTATTTTCTTTCTCGCATTTACTCCAATTTCTTTAATAATAGAACCACCTCGCCCCACAACAATGGCACGCTGACTGGGACGATTCACTAAGATCGATGCAGAGATGTGGGCCTCCACTTTTGGGTTCTCTTCTCCTCTACTTCTCATATCCTTATATTCATCAATCACAACTGCAATTTCATAAGGGAGTTCTTCTTTTAAAAGTTTGAAGGCCTGTTCACGAATATACTCGGTAGCAAAGAATCGTTCGTTCTTATTAGAGACCTCTCCACCTGGATAGAGGTGAGGAGCATTAACAGCTGCTTTATCGAGAGCATCCAAGAATAAATGAACGTTATGACCATCTTTTGAACTGATAACAAAACTCTTTTCAATTTCTGGACATAGCTCCTGAAGTTTGGCCGTGAGTTCTTCTTGGTTAATTTTTTCTACGTCAACAAGATCTGCTTTCGTAAAAATAACCCATGATCTTCCTAGTTTTGCATCAAAGTTTTTTAGAAAGTCTTTGAACTCAGCAACCACATCTGTAGTAAGATCACAAAGAATAAGATTGACATCTACACCTTCAGCTCCCATCTGGGCCTGACCATTCATTCTTTTATTGAATTCCTGGTTTGATGAGTGAACTCCCGGAGTATCGACCATCACAACTTCCGTACGATCAACGGTAAAAGCACAATGGAAGTGGTTTCTCGTGGTCTGAGGTTTTGCGGAAACAATTGAAAGATCAAACCCGAGAAGGTGATTAATAAATGAGCTCTTTCCTACGTTAGGTTTTCCAATAACAGATACCATGATGGCCTTATTATGAGGGTGTTGGTCTTCAATGAGCATATAGAATCTCTCCTTCGAGTTAATTTAAATTTTGTAAATATTGTTGGGCCAAAGTCTTCTCTCCCAGTTTCTTAGAACGAAAGACCCCTGAGTTAACAAGCTCTTCGTTAAGAAAAAGTTCAACAAGAAAACCTTCACCTTCCTCTGTTGATTTATAAACAGGAAGCTTCTTAAAGTTCTTAAGACTATATTCTTGAAGTTTAGACTTAGCATCGTAAGACTCAAGATTAGTCATCTCAAAAGCATTGGAATCTGTTGCTAAAAAAAGTTTTAAGACAAAGTCACGACAGAACTCCAGGCCATCAACTTTGAAGAGTACTGCCAGAACCGCTTCGAAAGTATCAGCGAGTACAGCATCTTGTTGGTAAGTTTTTTTAGCAAACTCGCCCTTACCTAAAATAATATAGTTTTCAAAATTCATAAAACGAGCAAGTTTAGCTAATGAAGACTCATTGACTAAAAAGCTTCTCATCTTAGAAAGTTTCCCCTCAGGTAATTCCGGATAAAGACTAACAAGTTTTTCAGTTACGATGAGCTGAAGAACTGCATCCCCTAAAAATTCTAAAACTTCCTGATTTTTAATATTAAATTCATGGGAAAAAGATGAATGTATAAAGGCCCGTGATAACTTTTCGGGACTAATTTTTGAATTAAGACTTAAGGTTAGATCTTGGAAGTCTGGGTGACTTATAAGAGTGTTGATAATCTCTTTATCCTTACTCTCAAAAAGCTTAACTAAATATTCATGAATGCGAGGCCGTGACATAAATCACCTTTTAGGTCGTCTATCCTGAGTCCCCCTCTCATCTTTGAGACTCGGGCAAAATTAAAACAATGAATGGGTTCTACTTGAATTAACTGAAGATATCAATGGTAAGTAGGATAAACCCTGTAATTTCTTTAGATTTATCCCTAACTGCCACACTTGAGTGTTGGTGATAATTCCTTAGTTTTCGAAAAAGTTCATTATTTCTAGAAGCTTAGTAGCTCAAACGTAGATCCCTTAAAACGAGTTTTGAGGGATCTAGCAACGAAAGTAATGATTGGAAGAATAACTTACCAATTTGAGGCGCAAGCCTGGTTGAATCGGGACAATTAATCACACTCAAGTGAGGCAGTTAAGATTAAGCTTTTCGATCCAAGTACTCGGTGTAAGTTCCCGGATAGAAAGTAACCCCTCCACGATCCACTTCGGCCACTGTTGTGGTTACACGCTTAAGAAAGTGACGATCGTGGGAAACCACAAGTACAGTACCATCAAACTTGATAAGCGCCTCTGTTAAAACTTCTCGAGACATAATATCCAAGTGGTTAGTTGGCTCATCCAGTATGAGAAGATTAAGCGGATTACAAAGCAGAGTTGCAAGGATAAGTCGCGCCTTCTCTCCTCCTGATAACACACTCACTTTCTTATCAACGTCATCTCCGCGGAAAAGAAATGCTGCGAGGAGATTTCTAAGATAGCCATCAGTTTTATTATGCCCCACACGTCCTCTCACTTCCTCAAAAACTGTTTTTTGAGGATCAAGAACATCCATTGAGTATTGAGAGAAATAGCCAAAGTTCACGTTGGCCCCAATTTCACTTGTTCCCTCGGTTGCTTCAGTAAGACCTGCTATAATTTTGAGTAGCGTTGATTTACCAGCACCGTTCACACCAACGACAGCAACCTTATCCAGTCTTTTGATAACCCCTGTTACCCCAGAAAAAACTTTCTTCTCTTTTCCATCCTCAGATTTCCAAGACTTTCCAACATTTGCTAATTTAACAACGTCATTTCCTGATCGCGGAGGATTAGGAAATTCAAAATCAATACTCTGAACATCGGCGACAACTTCAATGCGTTCAATTTTATCAAGCTTTTTTACTCGAGACTGAACTTGGGCCGCATGACTAGCTCTTGCCGCAAATTTTGCAATAAACTCTTCTTCTTTTTTAAGCATCGCCTCTTGTCTAGCTGCTGAAGCAATTAATTGATCTCGGCGAATTTCTCTTTCTTTTTCGTAGAAATCATAATTACCGTTATATACAGTGATGGTTTTGTGATTTACTTCCACAATTTTTTTAACAATTGAATTCATGAAATCTCGATCGTGAGAAGTCATGAACACAGCACCCTTGAAATTTTTAAGCCAGGTCTCAAGCCATAGAATAGATTCAAGATCTAAGTAGTTTGTAGGCTCATCCATTAAAATGAAGTCTGGCTTCTGAGCAAGCACTTGTGCCAGAGCAATTCGCATTTTCCAACCACCAGAGAAGCTTTCTACTGGTTTTTGATGATCTTCGGGCATGATCCCTAGACCTGTTAAAACCTCGGCTGCTTCATGCTCTATTTCATATCCACCAAGTTTTTCAAACTCTGTTTGAAAATCTCCTAATTGTTCAAGCATCTCATCGCTATACTCTCCCTCTTCCAAGGCCTTCTCAATTTTACTTATTTCATTTTTCAAGAAACCGAGACGAGGATTACCATGGATGACTTGCTCAATAGCAGAACGACCTCTTAACTCTCCAACATTTTGAGAAAAGTAACAGAGCCTTACGTTACCAGGAATATTTATGCTACCCGAATCAGCACTCTCTTCTCCTGTTATGAGACGAAACAAGGATGTTTTCCCTGCACCATTGGGTCCAACGAGACCGACCTTCTCTCCAGGGCCAATAAAAAAAGAACCATTAGTATAAAGAACCTGGCCACCATAAGACTTGGTTAAGTTTGAAACGGTTATCATCAATTTCCTCCGAATCCCTCTAAACTATCTCTTTTACTGTACATATAAAAGCGAAAAACGTAATATACGCACTATGAAATGGAATCTAATTGAAAAACAAACTGAATTTCTTGATCTCTTAAAAACTCAAGGCAAGAGTTTCAATACCATCAAAAACTATAAGGCCGATTTAAATTGTTTCAACGCCTTCTTAGTTGATAAACAGCAAGGCCTAAAGTTGAATCAGTTCACTACGGCCCAAGTGCAAGAGTATGCCCAGTTCCTTAACAAGAAGTATGACTCTTCTAATTCTGTTCGCCGACGAGTTCAGGCCCTAAGACTTTTTTTTGACTATCTTTTAAGTGAGAATATTTTTAACGAGAACCCCATAAAAAAAATGGCCGTTTCTCCTAAAATTCTCGATGTCCCTCGACCTCTTCCGTATTCAGACGTCTTAAAGGTTTATAAACGACTTAAAGATCGAGTGAAGGAACATACGGGATTAATTCAGTTCGTACACTCAAGAAACCTCATCATCTTTCACCTCATCTACGGAGCAGGATTGAAAGTAAGTGACCTTTCTTCTCTTGAGTATAGTAGTATTTTAAAATCTAAAAATGGTTATCGAGTTTTGGTGGAACATCCTAAAAGAGATCCTTACTCAGTAAGTATTCCGGAAGCTTTTAATAGTGATTATTCTCTTTATGTAGAACTTTATGAGAAGTTTATTTTAGAAGAGAGTCTTGGCATTAACCAATTATTTTTTAATGCTAATCCTTATAAGATCCTATCAGGGGGACTTTCCCCTCGAGGAATCGAACTTTTCTTTGAAGAGATTCGCCGCGAATTAAAAATTGAAATTACCGCTAAGTCTCTAAGACAGGCCTGTATTTTCAAATGGATCAATCTCGATCATCCCCACTCCAGTATTAAAGAATGGTTAGGTGTGGCCCCTAGCTATTCTCTTGAGCTTTATACAGAAGAGTTAAAAAAATCCCCTACAGATTATGTTTATGCGGAGATCGAATATGATGAAGCATGAAAAATATATGAGAAGGGCCTTTGAGCTTTCTAAAATGGCCTACGGACAGAACTTTCCCAACCCTCTCGTAGGAGTGGTCATTGTAAAAGAAGGAAGAATTATTGGAGAAGGTTTTCACAAAAAATACGGATCCCATCACGCAGAGATAGAGGCGATACTTTCTGCAACAGAGTCTGTAGAAGGAAGCGATATTTATGTGACTCTCGAGCCATGTTGTCACACAAATAAACAAACCCCTCCTTGTGCTCAAAGACTTATCAAAGAAAAGTTCAAACGAGTTATAATTTCATGTTTAGATCCCAATCCTCATGTGAACGGTAAAGGAGTCAGATTACTAGAACAAGCGGGAATCGAAGTCATTCATGGAGTACTCAAGGATGAGGGAGAAAAAATTAATGAAGTTTTTTTTCATTCTCAAAAAACAAAGCTTCCGTTTGTGAATTTAAAACTTGCCCAAAGCCTTGATGGAAAAATAGCTCTTCCAACAGGCGAATCCCAGTGGATCACAGGGAATAAGGCCAGGGAACATGCTCATCATCAACGCGCTCTTCATCAGGCCATTCTCATTGGTGCAAATACTTTAAGAGTTGATAATCCTAAACTTAATGTTCGTTTACCAGAGTATCAGGGGAATCAACCTTACCGAGTCGTTTTCACGGAATCAGGGAATCTTGATTTTACATCAAAACTTTTTACCGACGAATTAAGAGATAAGACAATCATCTACTCTAAGGTTCCTCTCTCGACTCCTCTACCTTCTGAAAACGTAGTGGTTATCAGAGAAATAGAGGATGCCTTAAAAGATCTTTTTCAAAGAAAATTAATCAACCTCTATCTCGAAGGGGGGGCCACCCTTGCTGGTGAATTTTTAAGAAGAAAACTTATTAATCGAATAAGTCTTTATCTTGCTCCAACTATTTTAGGAGAAGGCCTTCCTTCTATAAAAGGTCTTCGTCTCAACAAACTAAATGAACGATTGGATCTGGAGAATATAGAATTTGAAAATCTAGAATCCGACATTTTTTTAACTGCAATCTTTAAGAGGTAATCATGTTTACAGGTCTTATACAGGAAGTAGGAACTATCAAGGCCATTAAAACCAATGCTGAAGGTAAGGAACTCATCATCCATGCCCCTAAACTCATAAAAGATATTAAAATTGATGACTCCGTGGCAACCAATGGAGTTTGCCTAACAGCAACTAAGATTGAAGGTGATTCATTCAAAGTTCAGGCCATTCACATGACTCTTAAGAAGACGTCGATTGGAAAGCTAGTTGTTGGCTCTCCTGTAAATCTAGAACTCTCCTTAAGACCCAATGATCGACTTGGAGGCCATATGGTATCCGGTCACGTTAATGACTTAGGAATCATTCGGGCCATAGCTAAAAAAGGTCAGAACTGGGAAATATCCATTGGCTTTAATCCAGAAATTCGCAAATACATGATTCAAGAAGGTTCTGTGGCCCTTGATGGAATAAGTCTGACTATTGCCGAACTTAAGAATAACGAACTTAAAGTCGCTATTATTCCCCATACCCTTGAAAATACAAATTTAAGTAGTAAAAAGATTGGAGATGTCATCAATATCGAGGTAGATATGGTGGCAAAGTATATT
>CAYWMU010000057.1:0-13673 GCA_964459395.1 uncultured Bacteriovorax sp. | reverse complement strand
TAATTGGATCTGTATTAAAATTTATTTTTTTTGAAGGAAGAGCATCTGTCACCATATCCATGTGGTTTTGAATGATGACTGTTTCGTGATCCTCATATCCAGGAGTCGCTGGCATATAGACGATAACGTTTCCAACACCATCTACGTGGGTACAAAATCCCAGGCGGCCTGCCTCTGCTAAAATAAACTCACGCACCTTTCCTTCGTTCTTTGAGGGACGCGGAAGTTGGGTGATTTGATGAAAATAGGACCAAAGATGCTTTGGGTTTTGTGGTAGGTGTGAAGGAATTACCATAGATATCTCCAGACTAAAGTCTTAATTTTAAAAGCTTTTACCCTGACTTGCAGGAATTGTCATGGGACTTAGTTGACTGCTTGCACCAATTGGTTTTATAAGAGCTAAAAATATTGATGAGGAAATATCTATGAAATTAAAATTACTATCATTTATTTTTGTTTCTTTACTGACAACACAGGCAATGGCCCATGTTTTTACCCCACTTTCAAAAATCACCACACTACCTGGTAGAGTAACTGTTGAGATTATCAACAATAATTACCGTCCAATTGTTTGCTCTGGTGAGATTTATGGGTTTAAAGTACTTGGACAACAGATACTTCCATTCCACAACATCATCGTTCCTGCTGGCGGAGTGATGCCAGTAAGCCTTTTTGCTGCAGGAATGCCTTTTGTTAGTTCAAACTATGTTCTTGGTTGTCACTTTATAGGTTGGTAATAAAAAAAAGCCCCTTAAAAGGGGCTTTTTTATTAGTTAAGACCTTTATCTAGAATATGATCTTCTGCAGTTCCATTATAATAATAAACAAAGTGGTAACCAGCATCTGCTAACTCTTGTGCAGCCTTCGCTGGAGCACCATCACCGGACATATTAAAAAGAATCACGTTTTGTGTCTTTTCAGGAAACTTGGCCGAAAATTCTTCTTTAAATTGTGGTCCATAGCTTAGTTTTTCAACATTCTCGAAATTAACAGGAGAAGTGCCAGCTTGGAGGTCTACAAAAACAAAGTTTAATCTATTTTCAAGACGTTGTTTAAAAGCTTCGCGAGGAATTTCGTATTTCATAATTTCACCTTGATTGACAGTTTTTGACCCTTCAAAGATACTTCGAACATCTTAAAATGTTGAGCTAAATTTGCTTTCTATCGAGGTTTTGCCTAATGAACCCCTTAATCAACTTTATTCCTGTTCAGGCCCACATCAATTGGGATGAATACTTCATGCTCCAGGCCATGATTGCCTCATTTCGCTCAAAAGACCCAAACACCAAGGTGGGATGTGTATTTGTTGATGACAATAACCACCAACTCTCTATGGGATATAATGGACTGATTGCAGGAATTGATGAATCAAAACTTCCCTGGGGTAATGATAAAACTGTACCTCTTGATCAGCAAAAATATGCCTATGTTGTTCACTCCGAGGCCAATGCCATTCTTCACGCCAAAGCAAGTCTCGAAAACTCTCGTTGTTATGTCACACTTTTTCCATGTCATGAATGCGCTAAGATGCTTGCTACGGTCAAAGTGAAAGAAGTTATTTACTTATCAGATAAGTACAACGGCTCCGTTGAAAATAGTATTGCTAAGAAAATTCTCGACTCTTCTGGCGTTACTTACCGCGAATTCAAAGTTTCTAAAGAAATCATCGATGACCTTCATCAATATCTTGGATCGATGAACTAATTCTTAACTGCCTCACTTGAGTGTGATTAATTGTCCCGATTCAACTAGGCTTGCGCCTCAAATTGATAAGTTATTCTACCAATCATTACTTGCGTTGCTAGATCCCTCAAAAACTTGTTTGAGGGATCTACATTTGAGCTACTAAGCTTCTAGAAATAATAAACTATTTCGAAAATGAAGAAAGTATCACCAACACTCAAGTGAGGCAGTTAGAACTAATTCTTAGGTGGTGCCTTAATCCAAGCAGTCACTGCTAGCTTCAATGCTTGATCTACTGGCATATCTACTTTTTCCACAGAGTCTCTTGGAACAATGAGAGTAATTCCCCCTAACATGTAACTTAAAGGTACATAGACAGAGATCATTTCTTTTGACTTGATCTCATCAAGCTCCTCTCTTGTCACCAATCCCAATGTTTTCACACCTAAGCCTGGAAGCGGAACTAAGACGACTCTTTGGTTTTCTTTCGCATTTCCTCCACCAGGGATCAGGGCCATTAAATCCTTAAGTGGGTTGTAGATGACTTTGATCAATGGAACTCTTTCCATTAAAGAGTTAAACCAATGGAAAATTCTTCCGGTAAAATAGTTATTCACTAAAAAGCCAACGAGGAGAACAACTCCAACGGTTGCAACAATTCCAAGACCTGGCACATAAAGTTCCTTCCCCACCACTTGAGAAAGAAGATCTCCAAAAAAGCTCTCCAGCCGAACACTAATCAAAAAAAGAATATAAAATGTCAGAGAAATGGGAAGAACAACAATGAGGCCTTTAAAAAAAAGCTGATTTAGGTATTTCATGACTTAATAGTAGCAGGATTTAGAGAACGGACAAAAAAAAAGCCCTCGTTAAGAGGGCTTTTTTAAGAAAAATTACTTTTTAGCAGCTTTCTTAGTAGCTTTTTTAGCTGGAGCTTTTTTAGCAGCAGCTTTTTTTGCTACTTTTTTAGTAGCTTTTTTAGCTGTAGCTTTCTTAGCTGTAGCTTTTTTAGCTGTAGCTTTTTTAGCTGTAGCTTTTTTAGCTGTAGCTTTCTTAGCTGTTGCTTTCTTAGCTACTTTTTTAGCAGCTTTCTTAGCTGTAGCTTTCTTCGCTACTTTCTTTGTAGCTTTCTTTGCTACTTTTTTAGCAGGAGCTTTTTTAGCTGCTACTTTCTTTGTTGCTTTCTTAGCCATAATTTCCTCCCAGGAAATAGTTGGTTAAATATTGTTGACCTTTCTTAATTTTAGCTTAATCACATTTTCAACTTAACGCAAACAAAAAATACACAATTTGTTCACGTCAAAAGAAATGTAAAGATTCGTGCGTGATATTTTTTTGGAAGAATCTCATGCATGAATCAATTTTAAACTTCATGCATGAGATCGGTTCATTGAAAAAATAAGTTTAGGGAAATTTGAAATCTAATTCATCATCTTTCAAATCGATGATGACGTTACCGCCATTTTCTAATCTTCCAAAAAGGATTTCATGAGCAAGTGGACGCTTGATCTTCTCATCAATTATACGAGAGATAGGACGAGCACCAAGCTTTTCATCGTAGCCTTTCTTACCAAGCCACTCCTTCGCTGTACTCGTAACTTCCAGCTCTACCTTCTTCTCGCTCAACTGATTCTCAAGTTCCATTAAGAATTTGTTCACAACTTTCTCAATGTTATCGAGGGCCAGTTTGTTGAATGAGATAATAGAATCCAAACGGTTTCTAAACTCTGGCGTGAAAAGATTCTTCAAGGCCTGATCTCTTTTAGAGGAATTAATTTCCCCTTTAAAGCCTCCTGATAGTCCAATTGATCCACTTTCCATTTCTTTAGCGCCAACATTTGATGTCATAATCAAGATGACGTTCCTAAAATCGGAAGTTCTACCATTAGAATCAGTGAGCGCTCCATTATCCATCACCTGCAGAAGAATGTTGAAAACCTCTGGATGGGCCTTCTCGATCTCATCAAGAAGTAGAACTGAGTAAGGATTTTTATGGATAGCATCCGTTAAAACTCCACCTTCCTCAAATCCTACATACCCTGGAGGAGCTCCGATTAATTTAGAAACGGTATGCTTTTCCATGAACTCTGACATATCAATTCGAACAAAGTTAATGCCCATAATATGTGCCAACTGCTTTGCCAATTCTGTTTTACCGACCCCTGTTGGCCCTACAAAAAGGAAACTAGCAATAGGCTTGTTCTGATGACCAAGTCCAGAGCGTGATAAGATAAGCGAGTTCGCCACCTTCTCTACCGCTGCATCTTGCCCATAGATCATCATTTTGAGATCTCGCTCAAGATTTTTAAGCTTCTCTTTCTCATTTGTTGAAATAGATTTCTGAGGAATTCGTGCAATTTGAGCAATCACTCGCTCAATATCATCCATTGTTACAACAGAACCTTCCTCGCGACCTGGGGCCAAGCGAATATAAGATCCAACTTCATCGATCACATCAATGGCCTTATCAGGTAACTTTCTTTCAGCGATATGTTTTGAAGCAAGTGAAACCACGGCAGATATTACCTCATCAGGGTAAGAGACCTTGTGGTGTTCCTCAAATTTAGGTTTGAGTCCTTTTACAATTTTAATAGCATCATCAACGCTTGGTTCAAGTACATCAACTTTTTGGAAACGACGGTTGAGGGCCTGATCTTTTTCAAAATATTTTCGATATTCTTCAAAAGTTGTAGAACCCATACAACGGATTTGCCCGCGCGATAAGGCCGGTTTCAGAAGATTTGAAGCATCTAAGCTTCCTCCGCTGGTTGCACCTGCTCCAATAATTGTATGAATTTCATCGATAAAGAGAATTGAACCAGAGGTTTCATTTTTTTTCTCAAGGGCCTGAAGCACTAGTTTTAACCTTTCTTCAAAGTCACCTCGAAATTTTGTTCCAGCAAGAAGGGACGCCATATCGAGGGCATAAACAGTTGTGCCCGCTAGAACATCAGGAACTTTGTTCTCTACAATAGATTTTGCCAGACCTTCAGCAATAGCTGTTTTACCGACACCTGAGTCTCCTACGAGAATCGGATTATTTTTTCTACGACGGCAGAGGATCTGAACGATTCGCTGAATTTCCTCTTCTCTACCAATAATCGGGTCAATTTTTCCTGCCCGGGCCAGCTCATTTAAGTTCGTAGTGTACTCGTTTAAAGCTTTTTCAAATTTTTCTTCACGTTTGAAAGTTTCTCCCTGTGAAGTGTTCGAATCATAACCTTCTTCATTTTCAGAAGTTATAGGACTGTCACTTCCATGGGAAATCTTTTCCACAATATCAATCCGACTTACTCCCTGGCGTTCTAGAAAGTAAGTAGCATGAGATTCTTTTTCACTAAACATCGCCACCAGAAGATTAATGGCCTGAATGGATTTTTTTCCTGAGCTCTGTATGTGAATGGCCGCCCGTTGAATCACGCGCTGAAGACTTAAAGAGATTTCTGGCTGATAAAGTATTCCGTTTTCTCTGGCTATTTCTCTTAGTTGGTCATTACCAAACTGCTTTCTATTCAGATCTTCGATTTCTTCATCAGTAAGCAAAGAAAAGTTTGAATCTTCATCGAGAAACTCTATGAGGTCTTTTCTGAGATCAGAAAGATTAACACCGCTATCGACAAGCACTTCATTCACTGCTTCATCATCTAACATAGCGAGTAGAACACTTTCTAAGGTGAGAAACTCATGTTTCTTTTCGTTGGCCCTTTTAATGGCCTTATTCAGAATTTGTTCTAGTTTTTGACTTATCATATCGATATCCTCATTCCTTTATTATAGATAAGATGGGATCGATTCGGAAAATAGCAAGGGTCAAAATTTATTCTTCAGGTTCTAAAGTGCATTTTAACGGATGACCATTATCTCGTGCATACTTGATCACTTTGGCCACCTTAGACTCCGCTACTTCATAAGTAAAGATGCCACAAGTGGCGCTTCCCTTATGATGCACTTCGAGCATGATACGATAAGCTTGATCTGGATGGTGATTAAAGAATTTTTCTAGCACGTGGATGACAAACTCCATCGTCGTGTAGTCATCGTTATGCATAATAACCAAATAGCGACGTGGACGCTTCACTTCCTGCTTTGAAGCTGTTGCAATACCACTTTCTTGTTCATGTTCAGTTTGTGAAGACATATTCTCTCAAGCTCGGTTATATATAGGAGGATGCAATAAAACACTATGAAAGGCAAGATCGTGAACTTAAATGATTATCAATCTCTGGTCAATCGACTTAAAAAAAATCATAAAAAACTAAAAAGCTACATTAGTAGCGAACAGCTCGAGGCTTATCGCATCTACCAGAAAGATCTTCCTCAGATCCCTTACTTACTAGACATCTATAAAGACTCGGTCCTTATTTCTGAACAAGGAAAGCGTCTCAATGATGAAACAGAGCATTTACGATCACAGCATTTAGAAATGATTCAAGAAGCGCTCACTCAGGTATTTAACATTCCATTAGACAAGCAGTTTGTTAAAGTCCGTCAAAGACAAAAAGGGACTCAACAATACCAACCCTACGATAAGCGTTCGCAAAACTTCTTCCAAATCAAAGAAGGCAAACTCACTTTTATCGTTAATTTGGAAAGGTATCTGGACTCAGGGCTTTTCCTTGATCATCGTCCTCTCCGAAAAAAATTAGCAAATGGTCTCGCCAAAGATAAAAGAGTGCTTAATCTTTTTTGCTACACAGGTTCTTTAAGTGTGGCCAGTGCCGTTGGTGGAGCGAAAGAAGTTTACTCAACAGATCTATCTGCAACCTATCTTGAATGGGCCTATGATAACTTTCTAGTTAATGATCTCGATCCGAGAAAGCATCAATTCGTTCAAGCCGATTGTTTAAAAGAGCTTGAGCGACTACATGAAGATAATGAAAAGTTTGATCTTATACTCCTTGATCCTCCAAGTTTTTCTAACTCAAAAAGAATGGATGAAGATCTCGATATTCAGGAAGATCATGCACTCCTTGTTCGAAACTGCATGCGCCTTCTTGATCCTAAAGGTGAACTTTATTTTTCAACAAATAAAAAGAAATTTGAATTACATCCAATTATTAGCGAGCACTATGATGTAAAAGAGATCAGCCACTGGACTATCCCATTAGATTTCCATCATTCCAATATTCATCGTTGTTTTCTAATTTCTCATAAATCAACCACTTAAGAGGATAGCTCCTCTGTAATTTTTGCATAATACAAGGGTCTTCATTGACCCTACTCCTTCTGCTCAGTATAAGGCTTAGAACTTTACCGTATACCTAGACAGGGGGAAGAATGAAGAAAATCCTATCTCTAACCGCACTACTTATAACCAGCTCGGTTTTTGCAGAGACACCGGAATCTATACTAGAGCACACCATCGGTTCAATTTCAGTTGTTGAAGTAACCAACACTGGTGCACCATTTATTCCTCAAATGCCTGCTCCTCCGACAATTCCATCTGATCCAGATTCAGGTATTCCTACACCAATAAATCCCCCAGTGAATCCTCGTCAAGGTGGAGGTCCAGGTAATGGTCCAGGACGTTCGACTTTAGATAATACAAGACAAGTTATTTCAACAGCGAGAGACTTCGTTGCCTTAGGTGAAGCAATCTACAACCTTGTGCAAAAAGGGAAACCTTCTAACGTTACTCAGTACGAAGCTATTAGTGTAGTTCCTAAAGATCCGATGACAGGTGAATACGTCGATCCATTTGACATGGAAGGATTCGGTATGCCTGAAGAGAGAAACTTTTCTGCCAGTATCAAAAACGGTACAGGTAAAGAAGTTGTTCGTTTTGACTATACTCTTGTTTACTCTTACGGCGGTTCATACAACGGGTCAGGATACTACCTTACTAACGTAATGATCATTCCTAAAAGTATCAAGACAACTCATGGTTGGGACTTCAATGCAACAATGAGTCTTTCAGGAATTATGAATCACGGCTCTAGAGCAAATCCAGTGGCCGGGGCAATGGTAACAATCAAGTACCAAATGAATTCTTGGAGAGCTGCATTCGAGCGTAATGACACAATTCACGTAACAGGTAAAGGTCAAGTTCGTAGTTACGGAATTAAGTAATACTAAAAAGATACCTGCTTCCTTATAGGCCACTCGAATGAGTGGCCTTTTTTTTGGCCACACTTAAGTCATCAAGCAGTTACAATCCAATTACATTAACAAAATGAAAGACTATCTCAACGCTCCTATTGATAGCGCGGCCCTTATTTTCTTTCGTTTTGCTACTGGCATACTTTTAATATGCGAGCTTATTAACGGTATTTTTTTAGGAAAAATAAATCAGTACACAGCTCCTTCATTCCATTTTAGTTACCTCTTCACTCCCTTTATTAAACCTCTACCTTATTGGGGGGTTATTGCTCAATATCTTGTGATTATCGGTGCTGCCTTATGCGTGAGCTTAGGGAAATTCTTCAGAGTGAGTTCTGTGGTTCTCTTTTTTAGTTTCACCCATCTTTTTCTTAGTGAGATGAGTGAATATATCAATCACGCTTATCTCTATTGCCTAATGCTCTTCTGGCTTATGATTCTTCCCTTAGGCGAAAAAGAAATAACAAAGACTCACCCACGTTGGATGCTCTGGCTGATTCTCTTTCATTTGGGGCTTGCCTATTTTTTTGCAGGGGTCGCCAAAATCAACACGGATTGGTTGAGAGCTACACCTATGGATATCTTTCTTGAACAAAGGTCTAATCATCCACTCGGTTTTTTCTACAAGCAGGATTGGACTCCTCTTTTTTTTAGCTGGGGGGGATTAATCTTTGATCTCACCATTATTTTTCTACTTATGATTCCCCGAACACGGACTTTTGCTTTTATAGGAGCAGCACTGTTTCATCTTTCAAATGTCTTTATGTTTGGTTTAGCAAGTTTTCCTTGGTACTGCCTCATACTCAGTGCCTTATTTTTTTCACCAAGCTGGCCCAGAAAACTTTGGGGTTTCAATCAACTCACCACTTCAGTAGTTGAAGGGAGAATGAATAATTTTAAAATGACCACTCCCACTCTTTCTCTTCTAGTTTTTTATCTTGTTATTCATCTTTGTCTCCCTTTAAGACACTTTCTCTATCCTCACTCTCCGAGTTGGTCAGAAGAGGCCCACCAATTTTCTTGGAGAATGATGTTAAGAACTAAAAATGGCAGCATTAGTTTTATAGGAGAGAAAGAAGATGGAAAAAATTTTGTCATCAATCCGTTACAGTTTCTCACCGTTCGGCAGTTCGAAAAGATGAAGGGACATCCAGATATGATCCTGCAGTTTGCTCATTTCCTAGGAAAGGAATATGAAAAGAAGGGAGAGAAAATAAAGATATATTGTTACTCACAGATCTCCCTGAACAATCACCCTCCTCGTCCTATCATTGATCACCAAGTTGATTTACTTCAAGTGCCTAGAACTATTCGGCCCTATTCCTTTATTCTAGCTGGTCCAAGTAATGATAGTGAATCTAGCAACTTGGCAACCTCTCAATAAAATAACTCAACTCTTCTACTCTATTTTCCGATAATCCTCTATAGAAGAGAGGTTTTGAGTATGAAGTACCTTTTATTAACTCTAGGGTTAACCCTTATTTCATCGACAGGTTTTGCAAATTCCTCTGCTAAGCTGTGGAATAAGCTGAGTTTAGAAAACAAAGAAAAGCTGTTAGATGCTCATCTGGAGTTTTATGAAGAATACTCTCTTATTCATCAAGAAGACCTCGCTCAACTTCAACCACCTAAGAATATTTTAAGTATCATCAATTCGGCTTACGCAAGTTCTGGTATGGACTGTATCTATGCCGGTTGGCCAAGTAAAAGAGTGAGTGGACTGTGCTCAACTCCCGTTCGTCATAATCCAGGATACGAAGCTGGAAATTGTAAAAGCAACGAACTTCAGTGTCAGCCAATGCTTTTTGGTTCAGGCTTTTGTGTTCCAACCAGTACACAAAAACAACGTTCACTTGCTTTCAGTAACTGTACACAGAAGTTTAATCAATCAGGCCGAACAGCAAGAGATGTTATTGCTGAAGTTGAAGCCTCATCAAAGCAAAATGAACTTTTCGAAGTTATGGGTCATGCAGAGAAAATCTGCTCTGAAGGTAAACAAGCATCGACTCCCATGTGTAGACGTCTTGAGCAGGTGGTTGCTGACTTAAAGAAAGTTGACGTGAAACCACTAGAAGAAGAGAAGAAGGAAACACCTCCTACTCCTCCGCAAGTTGAAGAGAAAAAAGAGGTTCCACCGACACCACCTACTCCTCCGACGCCGCCCAAAGAAGAGAAGAGAGAAACGCCTCCTACTCCTCCCAAAGCACCGGAAGTTATTATTGAGGGGAAGAAGGAAGAGAACTCTCAAGTAAAAGACGACTTTATTAAAACAGTAGAACAGGCCGGAAAAATAAATTCTCAAACAAACTCTGCCGGAATGATCATGTGTGAAACAAATGTTCCATTTGAAAGAACTCAGCCTAGAGCAGATTCTATTTCGATTGGTTCACGTCATCTTGATAATAATATCCAAAGACTTATCTTTAATGATTCCAAAGGTAATGAATATAATAAAGGTGTGCGAATTACCATGAAAGGACCAAATAGCTTGGCACCCGTGGTAGCGGATGGCCCAACAGATCGCCAATGGGATTTCATCAGTGACGATAATGCACTCAATGCTACTTACATTCAAGTTACTGACTCCCCTACACCTGGAACACTCTCTCACTTGATGGAAACTATCTACGTACTCATTCCACGTAAAGAAATTCCACGAGCTGAAACCAAGGGAGATGAAATTCACGTTACTCTTCCGACTGGTGAGATGGTAATTTATGATGCTAAAACTAAGCTCATTAAAAAAGGTGCTATGAGCGAAAAAGCTATTGATACGAACTCAAATCGTTTCCAAAGAAAGTTCACGACAGACTATGTTGGTGAAGGAATCAGTATTAGAGTAGATCGTCGTGGTGGAGATCCACGAACAGGTTCTGGAAATGTGACGATTACTCAAAAAGGTAAGAAGTGTACCCTTCCTAAATCACAGGTCTGGGGTGGAACAGACGACAGACCAGCCTTTAAGTACAGTGATGATAAGCGACTGGTAGATGTTCTCAATTCAAAGTGTAGTGCAAAGTTTAGTTTATAAAAAAAGGGGCCAGATTTTTCTGGCCCCTTTTTTTTAACATTGCTTAACTTTATTAATTAGTTTTACTTTTTCTTTCACCTGTCTCGTAGCTTCTGACTTAGCAGAGAACTCATTAATCTTATCTGTGAATGGTCTAAAGATCTTTGAATCAACAGAGATCTCTTCATAGATAGTTACATTCAATGTTTTAATCCCCGCGTTCTTCATCAGAGCATCAAACTCAGTTCGACACATCATTAGACCGTTCTGAATTTTCTCGCAGTTTATTTCTGATGGTTTGTTTTCAAGACACTCTATCTCCGAAATATAAGTACGAGAAAAGTCGGAGTAAAGATAAGCATGGGCATTGAAACTAAACACTGTTGCCAATAAGAATAAAAACTTCATTTTTCCCTCTCCTTCTTAGTTCTGGTCAGTTGTCTAAAAAGTAGACACTAACTTGAACACTAAGTTGTTAATTTTTAGAAACTAATCATTTTACAGAAGTAGGTATTACAAGAAATAGGCCAAAAAAAAGGGCCCCGTTTCTGGGGCCCTCATTTGATGATTTTTTCAAGATCAAAGATTAAACTTTGAAACCTTTTAATTTATCAGCAAGTGTAGAAGGCTGAGCAACTTCTGGCTTGTAGTTAGATTTGTACTCGCCTGAAGCAACTGCCTTCATAGAAAGAGCGATTTTCTTAGCAGCTTTATCAATAGAGATAACGATTGCTTTTACTCTGTCACCTTTTGCTACTTTATCAGCAGGCTTCTCAACTCTCTCTTCAGAGATTTCAGAGATGTGTACTAGACCTTCGATTCCAGTTTCAAGCTCAACGAATACGCCGAACTCTGTAAGGCGAACTGCTTCACCTTCAACAACTGAACCAACTGGCATACGCTCTTCGATTCTCTTCCAAGGATCTTCTTCAAGTTGCTTAAGACCAAGACAGAATTTTTGGTTCTCTTTATCTACAGTTACAACTGCAGCTTTAATGCTTTGACCAACTTTGTATTCCTCAGCTGGGTTAACATTTTTCTTAGTCCAAGAAAGATCTGAAACGTGGATTAAAGCATCAACTTCTTCTCCAAGATCTACGAATAGACCGAAATCAACGATTGCTTTAATGTTACCTTCAACAACTTTTCCTGCAGGATACTTGTTAGCAAGATCATCCCAAGGGTTAGGCATAAGTTGCTTTAGACCAAGAGAAATTCTCTTGTTCTCAACGTCTACTTCAAGAACTACAGCTTCGATTTTCTCGCCTACGCCGTAAGTTTTGTTAGTAGCTTTTTTGTTTGTCCAGCTCATCTCACTTACGTGAATAAGACCTTCGATACCGTCAGAAAGCTCAACGAAAATTCCGTAGTCTTTAACCGAAACGATTTCTCCAGTAACTTTTGAACCTGGCATATAGTTATCTTTAGCAGATTCCCAAGGATTTGGTTGAACTTGCTTAAGACCAAGAGATACGCGCTCTTTAGAAGCATCATACTTAAGAATTTTAACATCAATTTCGTCACCAACGTTAAGAAGGTTAGAAGGATGTTTTACACGGCCCCAAGACATATCTGTGATGTGAAGAAGACCATCTACACCACCAAGATCAATGAACGCACCGTAATCAGTAATGTTCTTCACGATACCTTTTACGATCATTCCTTCTTGGATTTGTGTAAGAGTCTCATCTCTCATCTTACCGCGCTCATCAGCTAGGATTGAACGGCGAGATAGAACGATGTTTCCACGCTTCTTGTTAAACTTAATAACTTTGAATTCCATTGTTTTACCAATGTACTTATCAAGGTTCTTAACTGGACGGATGTCAATTTGTGAACCAGGTAAGAAAGCCTTAACACCGATATCAACAGAAAGACCGCCTTTAACTTTAGCGATAACTGTACCTTCAACTGGCTCGCCTTTCTCACAAGCTTCAGAGATTTTATCCCAAGCTTTAAGAATTTCAGCTTTGTCTTTAGAAAGTACTAGGTTCCCCATTTGAGATTCTAACTTCTCAAGGTAAACCTGAATTTGATCCCCAACCTTAACTTTCATAGTGCCGTCGTAGTTGCGGAATTCACGAGCAAGAACAAGACCTTCTTGCTTGTAACCGATGTCAACTGTAACGAACTCGTCGTTCATAGCGACAACAGTTCCAGTGAAAACTTCGCCTTCTGCGAAATTCTTTGCACTAGTAGAGTTGATTAGTTCTCCAAACTCTGTGTTTTTTTGCTCTTCTTTGATTTCTCCAACTTCGAAATCAAAACCTTTTACCCAAGCCGGTACTTCAAAGGATTTTGTTGTGTTTTTTGTGGTGGCCATATATTAGCCCCCCTTTTTTGACATTAATTCTCCTACTGGAGAGAGTACTTTATAATTCAAGGAGGAGAAAAAAGCAAAGAAACACTGTTTAGATGGAAAGTTTTTTCTTCTTCTGAGAATAACGAATTCTCTGAGAGAAAAGCTTTTCATAGTGAGCGTAAAGATCTTCTGTATATTGCTCAAAGTGATGCGTCGCCTCAAGGCTTTGTTCAATTCCTTGCAATTCTACTTGATAACGGTCCAAGTTCAATAGTATTTTCAACATCTTATCTTTCATTTCCCGTACATCTTCAGGATGATAAGTCTCTCCGAAACGCCCCTGACGAACGAGGGCATGCCGTGAAGCTGTTCGTGGAACCAGAATAGGTGTCTGCGTGGCCAATGCGTAGTAATCTTCATCCGAGCACAGCTCTTTTTCGGGAAGTCCCACATAGAGATCACAATCAACAAAACTCTGAACCTTGAGCGGTCTTGTCTCAAAGGAAATATTCATCTCAAGCTGACGCTCAAGAATCATTCTTTTAAGGTGTTCAAAAAGCGAGTGATTATACCAGGAGA
>CAYWMU010000056.1:0-14011 GCA_964459395.1 uncultured Bacteriovorax sp. | reverse complement strand
TGGAGCAATGACAAAATAAATAGACTGATTAACTCGGGGAAACGGAAAGACTTTTGTTACACATTACATGAATCATCAGGATTCACTCTGAACTCACCAGGAGCGCCACTGCAGGGATAGTTTTTGTCTTGGGAAAAAGACGTGAAGGGAAAAGATAAGGACAAAAGTCCCAACATCAATGAGACATTTCTCATTTACACACTCCTTGTGTTGAAAAGAACTTATAATTTTTGTGACTGAAAGTTTCCTGACTAAATTCGGAAAGATCACCTTAAAGTTTTCGCAAGAAAACCTTAAGGCTTACGTTTGGAGCTATAAACGACTTATATCTTTGTGATTAATTTTGATTTCTGTGCAGACTCAAGATTTCTTGAATAAATTTATAACTCCAAAGGTACACCGTACCTTTAAGCCCATACTAAAACTTTCTCATCAAAGTAATACGAAGCATGAGATAAGCCGCAGCTGACCAAAAAATCCAAGTAAGAATTGGGATATCCCTAATACCTATTTGAGAGGCATCCTTAATAAAGAAAACTCCTCCAAGAATGAACACACTTGCAAGGAGAGACATGCCGAGTGAATAGAAGGCGCGGTTAAGGCGATCGGAGAATTCATCGAGGTCTTTGACCCTGATTTCTAGGGCATATTGATTTTTAGAAACTTCTTTGAAGAACCATTTTATGTGTTTAGGGACTAGTCGAAGAGAAGTCAGCACATCCTTTGTGACCCACATCAATTCTTCTTCAGCATTTTTCTTAGAAAGGAGCTCTTTAACTAAAGGATCGAGATCTTTTTCCAGCACATTGAAAATGTTAACATCTAGTCCCACCGACTTTCCTACTCCATCTAAAGTCATCAGTGCTCGGAAAATAATGAACCACTCTCGTGGAAGATAAAGCCTGTGTTTTGCAAGAGTAGAAATAATTCCTCTCACTAACTCAGTCATATTAGTCTCTTTAACGGAGAGACCAATATAAGGGGAAATGGCGTCCTTTATATCTCTAATAAGTTCTTCGTGATTAGGAATCACATCATACTCAGCTACTTCTAAAAACTCATAAACAAGATTATCAAAGTTATAGCTAAGTACCGCATAGAGAATTGCAATGAGGTTCGTTCTGTTTCTTTTAGAAAGAGTCCCCATTAAACCGAAGTCGATGATCCCGATCTTTCCGTTCTCAAGAACAAAGAAGTTTCCTCCATGAAGATCTGCATGGAAGAAGCCATCAGCAAGAAGCGTGTGAGTAAAGAGCTCAATACTTCTTTCAAGTTTAGTGACAACTCCAGGCCCTAACTCTTCGAGAGAATGAAATTCATTGAATGGTCTTCCATCAAGGTACTCAAGAACAAGTATCTCTTCGCTTGAATATTCCTTATAGACTTCCGGAACAACTAGCCAGTCATCTTTATCAATATGTTTTAGATTTGTTTTTAGGCGAATCGCATTTTGAGCTTCGATTTTAAAATTTAATTCCTGAACCGTACTTTTGAAGAAGTCTGAGATCATGCGAGACATGCCTAGGAATTTTAGTTCTTCAGAAACTCTCTCGATTTGCTCGACAATGAAGTGAATGATTTCAAAGTCAGTAGTAAGAGTTTTTCGAATTCCTGGACGTCTGACTTTAACAACAACTTTTTTTCCATCTTTTAAGACGGCCTTATACACAACTCCAATGGAAGCTGTTCCAATAGGTTTCTCATCGAATGATTCAAAGACTTCATCAATCTTTTTACCCAGGCTGTGTTCAATTACACTCACAGCTGTCTCAAACGGAATACCGCTGACTTGGTTTTGAAGAAGCTTTAGTTCACGAATCATCGCCGGATCGAGAATATCTTCTCTGGTGGCCATGAGCTGACCCATCTTGATAAAACTTGGACCTAACCTCTCAAAGCTTAAACGGAGTTGTCTTCCGAAAATGCGCCACCACTCTTCTGTGGTGAGGTCTTCTCTTTTTAAATCACTTACTCTTTGTGGAAGGGCAAAGCCTGGAATGAGTTTATCAAGACCTGATCTTACAATTAATTCCGAGAATCCATGTCGACTCAATACGGTAAGGATCTCTCGAAAACGAGAAACATTTTTAATTGTTTTAGTGATACCGAGACCGGTTTTAATTAAATCCATGTTGTTAGAGTCGCTTTTTATCTAATAGTAAGTTAAAATACTCAGACGACCAATGTAGCTAATGAACGGCAAAAATTGCATGACCAAAATAAGTCTCGTTTTCCTTTTTCTCCTTCACTCACTTTCTGCGTACTCAGCAGAAACCTGTAGTCGTGTGGCGATCATTAACTACCAAGAAGTCTTAGTCGATGTCAGTAGCTCTAATCGTGGTGAAGGTTTGCGCTTTTATCTTGAAAAAGATGAAGTCGCTAAGGAACTACTGGATGAATACCAAGAAAATAACCGACCGACTTGGAAAGGTGCAGCTCTCTCTACAGCTGGGACAGCATTTATTCTTGCTGGATTCTTAAGAAGTTCAGAAGGTCATGGCGAAGCCTTAACTGGCCGAGGAACTCTCCTTTTAGGTGGGGCCACGATGATTGCCTTAAGTTATCTGATATCAAAAACTAAACAGCACAATAATGAACATCTCCTCCAAAAGTCAGTTGAGGAGTATAATAAGCGCAACACCCCTCGTATTTTCCTGGCACCAACCAACCAGAATGGTCAGTTTGGAATTGGTATCGGGGTCGGACAGGAGTTTTAAGATGAGTGCTTGTTATAAATGTGGAACAGAATTACCAAAAAGTTTTAGCGTTTTCATTGCTCGATCAGATACCTGCACGCAATGCAGCAGCGACGTTAGATGTTGTCGTATGTGCCAGTTTTATGATCCCAAGGCCTATAATGAATGTCGCGAAAGTAGTGCAGAACGAGTTGTAGATAAAGAAAAGGCTAACTTTTGTGATTACTTTAAGCTTAGCTCTTCCTATAATGATCCCAACAAGGAGCGCGAGGACCTCTTGGCCCGAGCTCAGGCACTATTTAAAAAATAAAAAATAATCAACAAACATAGGATTAGAATCATGAACGAATGTCCAATGACATTGGTGGGAAAAAAATTACTAGAAAAAGAACTAGATCACCTTATCAAAGTAGAAAGAGAAGAATTGAAAGTGGCCATCTCTGAGGCACGAGATCTTGGAGATTTAAAAGAAAACGCCGAATACCATGCGGCCAAAGAGCGTCAATCGATTATCGAAGGTCGTATCCTTGAACTTCAAGCGAAGCTTGGCCGTGCAAGAGTTGTAGATGTTTCTACAATTAAATCTGAAAAAGTTATTTTCGGAGCAACTGTTGAAGTTTATGATCAACAAAAAGACATTACTCTTACTTTCCAAATTGTTGGAGAGGATGAAGCGATGACCGGTGAAAATAAAATTTCATTTACTTCCCCACTTGGTAGGGCCCTCATTGGCAAAGAAGTGGGAGATGAGGCCATCGTAAAAGCTCCAAAAGGTGATCTTACCTATGAGATCCAAGACATCCGTTACACTTAATTGGGACAGTTCGATACTCGAACTTAATAAGGGGAAGAAACCTTCCCCTACACTTACTAAACTCTATGAAGCTGGCATAACATCTCTCTACGATCTCATCTGGGTTCTCCCCTTAAGAATCTTTCGGATGCCCGAGACCACAAGTTTCAATCATGCTCAAATTGATGAATATTTTAAAGGATCAGGTAAGGTAGTCCACGTCGATATCAAACCTGCCTTCGGTCGAAGATTTAAAAATAAATTTCTTCTATATAATGGTTACATTGTTGTTCAAGATGACAAAAGCCTAGAAACCATAACTCTCCGTTGGTTTAATCTTTATCCATCTCAAAAGAAGCAACTCGAAAGCCTTACTCATATAAAATTTCTCGGAGTGGTTAGCGAATTCCGAGCACAGAAACAAATCGTTAATCCGCAGATTCTCACCGAGTCCCACGACTCAAATGATTATATTATTGAGTACCCCACCGTTAATAAAGTTTCTGGAGTTCATCTTAAAAAGTTCATCCACACCATTCCTCAACATTTATGGAATGAGATACCACAAAAAATTGAAGAACTAGGTAATAACGAAGAACTCACCCTGGCCCAGGCCTTCCAAACTCTTCATGGTAAAAAGCCTGTTAGTGAGTTCACAGCTGAACTTAAAAGCAAGGCCATTGAACGCTTAGTCTATGAAGAGTTTTTAGAGGATCAGCTTAAGATTCTCACTCGTCGGAAATTTCTTAAACAAAAAGAAGCCACCAAGTATCCTGTTTCTAGCGAAGAAATCTTATCTCTCAAAAAAAGTCTTCCTTTCACTTTAACCAGTGATCAAGAAAAAGTTTTCAATGAAATCATTTATGATTTCTCACAGGGAAGACCCATGATGAGAATGGTTCAAGGAGATGTAGGATGCGGTAAAACGGCCGTAGCTTTCCTTGCCTCAAATATCGTGATCAATAAAGGTGCCCAGGTGGCCCTCATGTGTCCGACGGAAGCTTTAGCAGGACAGCACTTTCAAAGTTTTAAAGAACTAAACCCTGATCTAAAAATTGATCTTCTCTTAGGTTCAACAAAAGCTAAAGAGAAGCGAGAATTGTACGCTCGTTTAAAATCTGGAGAAACTCAATTAGTCATTGGTACTCACTCTCTCTTCCAAGACTCAGTTGAATTTAATAAGCTCGAACTTGCTATCATTGATGAGCAACACAAGTTCGGTGTCGAACAAAGATTAAAGTTGCTCGCCAAAGGTCAGAGCTGTCATTGCCTCATCATGACGGCAACCCCCATTCCTCGCACTCTTAGTCTTGCTCAGTATGGTGATTTAGATATCTCTTCAATTAGAACCATGCCAGAGGGAAGAATTCCCATTAAGACTCGAATCACCGAGACAGAGAACTATTTAAAATATATCGATTTCGTAAAGAAAAGACTTTCCATGGGTGAGCAGGCCTATTTTGTTTTCCCAGCTATTGAAGAAAGTGAAGTGATGGATATCGCCAACGTAAAAGAAAGTCTTAAAAAATATCAAGAGGTATTTAAAGGCTTTCAAGTAAGGGCCCTTCACGGACAAATGAAGAGCGAGGAAAAAGAAGCTGTTCTTGAAGAATTTAAAAATTTAAAAGCACACATTCTTATCTCCACTAGTGTAATTGAAGTAGGAATCAATATTCCAAATGCTACTATCATGAGCATTTATAACCCCGAGCGCTTTGGACTCTCGTCCCTTCATCAATTACGAGGAAGAGTTGGCAGGGGATCGAGACCTGGTTTTTGTTTCTTAGTCGTAGATAAAGAAACATCCCCTGAATCGAGAGAGCGTCTTCAAGTGATTGAAGATAACTTAGACGGTTTTGTTATCGCCGAAGAAGACTTAAAGTTTCGTGGCGAGGGAGATTTGTTTGGAGTTGATCAGTCAGGTAACACCAAGGTGAGAAGGCTTGCAAGCTACGTCTCCCACGGTAAAATCTTAGATCAAGTTATTAAAGACCTAAGAGAAATAGAGTTATCAAGGCCCGAGCTTCTGGGACCACATTTTACCCGACTAGCTCAAGATCAAAAGATCCTCGATACTATATAAGAGGTAACTATGATTGATTTTGAAATTTCTGAGAGTCCTGACCAAGATGTTATTGGAGTTTATCATCTCTTTAAAAATGAAGTTTACCTAGGTCAAACTCTGACTGAAATCAAAATCAAGGACCCTCTTCTTTTGGACTCCCATGCCTTTATGGAAGTTCTTGATGACAAGCTCCTCTTCCATCCTCAAAAAGATGTTAGTCACTACTTACTGAATGGTAAACGCGCATTAACAATTAGAAAATTGAAAGCAGGAGATACAATTCAGATTGGTAAAACAGTGATGAAGATTAATCATTTTAACTATACTCCTAACCCAAGCCGTAAAGAGATTCTCGATCAGAAGCTAGCAAGCTTAGTTGAAAATCAAGATCCACGTTTAGAGGCCATCACCTCTCTTGGGCAATTAATGAAGTAATTATGTTTGAACATCTCATAGCAAATTTTTTTAAAACAACTGATCATCAACAAATCTTTTATCTAAGAAACGTAAAAGATTTTGATAATGATAAACCCATTCTCATTTTTAATTACGGACTCGTTTGTAGTAACCACCACTGGAGTTATCAAGTTAGCCACTTTGATAAATTAGGCTATCAAATTCTTCTCCACGACTATCGTGGGCACTTTCAATCTACTATGTCCTCCATTGAGGAGATCACCTTTGATCAACTCTCGCATGACCTTCATCATCTGTGTCATCATCTCAATATCAAGAAAGCTATTTTTTTAGGTCATAGTATGGGTGTGAATGTTTGCTTACAGATGGCAAAAAATTATCCAGAACAAGTTCAGGGCCTCGTCCTCATCTCAGGAACCTACATGCCTGTTAAAGACATCATGTTTGATACCAATCTGATGGAATACATCATGATCGTTGCCACTCTTTTTCACCAACACTATCCAGAAGTTTTGAAACAGATTTGGAAGACAGGTGGACTTAACCCGATCGTGCGAGAAATAATTCATACAGCAGGCTTCAATAAGAAAAGAGTTTCAAAAGAATTTATCGAGATTTATCTAAACCGCATGGGACAGTTAGGTGTTGAGATTTTCTTTAAACTTATTGATCAAATGAGCACTCAAAATATAACGACAGCTCTTAGTAAGATGCACATTCCTACTCTTATTATAGGTGGGTTAAAAGATGGAGTTATCCCTAATCATCTTCAAAGGTCTCTTGCTGACATTCTTCCGGATTCTGAAACCTACTATCTTCGAACTGGTTCACATGTACCGCAAGCAGACTTCCCTGAGTTTATTAATGAGAGAATTGAATTATTTTTTAAACAAAGATTTTAATCGACATTAATATTCTTCAGTTCTAAAAGCGGCTTAAATATACGCTTCATCGCAGAACGAATTTGTGATTTTTTATACTCTTCGTGACTCGCTTCTCCTTGAGTGTTCTTCACATGAGAATCGGCGTCAGTGATTTGAACTTCAAAAGGATAAAAGAAACGAACATCACGAGAAATCGGAGTCGTATCAATGCTCAACAAGGCCTGAGATAAAGGATGTTCACGGTCACTTAAAGCCTTCTTTCTTATTTCATTGAAAGAGGACATAAAAGGATTTCGGTATTTAATCAACTGACGGCCCGTAAAGTGAATGGCACGGTATTCATCAAATGAGTGATCATTATTATGTTTTGATCCTGGCACACACCCATCAATTAATTTATTTAAATTATTGTAGAACACTTCTTCAGGCCATTCCTCACGGATAGCCGCTTTATAAATCGAGAACATTTTCACTCTTAACTCTGAAAGATTAATAAGCGTGTTCTGTGACCGTGAAGGTTTGATATTATTCACAGTAATAACGTTGTTAGTGATAAGAAATCGTATAATTCTTAAAGTATCGAGCTTGGTTTGAGTTACAATGCGAACACCAATTCGATCAAAGAGCTCTTCAGCAACATTCTCTTTTTTGTGTAATAGCTTAATGATGATGGAGTCTCGGGTTTTCTTCGCCTTGGTTTGAAAATCCACTAAAGGGATGGAGCTCTCGCCCTCACTCTTAAAAAATAAATTATTATCCGCATCACGATGAATGAACTTATAAAAGCGGTCAAAAATCTGTTGCTGAATAGTTGAGAAATAACGATATCGAAGATCTTTATCCGCATGAAGAATCGTATGCATGACTTTCAGGACAACACTCGCCCAAATAGATTCTTCTGTATTTACCTTAAAGCCAGCGCTTTTCCCGTTAGCTGCTAGAAAGAGATCGCTTACATTAGTGATTGAAAAGAGAAAGCTAGGTAACCTCAGGTCAAGTCCATCAGAATTACCTTCCTTGAGAAAATATCTACGGATAAATTGAATCGCTTCTTGAAAAATTCCGAAAAGCTCAGCATTCTCTACTGGGTCGCTGATATCAAAACCGTAGCCATTTAAAAAATTGGCAACATCATCCTTTGATTGCAGTCCACCTAAGTAGCTAGTTCCTTCAAGGGATGATTTCCCACTGCAAACCATATCAAAGGTTTCCCAGTTGAACGCATACTCTTGAAGATATTCTGGACGAGAACTCATCGTTTTTGCCAATTTCTATAAATCACATTAAAGTTTAAGTTAAGGGAAGCTAATACAAATTATATGAAAGATCAAAAATTAAACGCCTTCGACCGAGTCCTCATTCTACTACTTAGTTGGTTTTATTCAGGAAAGTTCCCAAAATTTCCTGGAACCATCGGCAGCTTGGCCACCCTGCCCTTTATTTATTTACTCTCTTATTACCAAGTCAATATTTATACTTTACTGCTCATTATCACGGCTTTTTTTGTCTTCGCGGTATCTGCAACTCAATATCTACAAGTCAAATTTGCGACTCACGATCCTCAATGGATTGTTCTTGATGAAGTCATTGGCATGCTGATTACCTGGGCCTTTATCATGAAAGTGGACCCTGCTAGCCTTTTTCTTGTCTTCTTTATGTTCCGCTTTTTTGACATCATTAAATTCTGGCCTGCAACCTATTTTGACAAGATGACCCATGGCTTTGGAACTATTTTTGACGACGTTGTCTCTGCCATTTATGCGGGAATCTGTTGCTATATTGTTCAGTACTTTTTCGGACCCTCTGCGCAATAAGCTAACTATTCCAAATTGTTACAATCCGTAAACTTTCCGTAAAAATTGCATGAAAGCATATTGTCTAACACGAAGGGCAGTGTTAATTTCTTAATATATACAAGCACCTTCATAAACAAAAAGCTTATGAGAGAAGGAGAACCTCATGTCACTTAATCATGCGAACACAACTGATGCAGCCAACAAAAAGAAGGCCCTTGATCTGGCCCTTTCAACAATTGAAAAGCAATTTGGTAAAGGTGCTATCATGCGTTTGGATGCAAACCAAACAGCAGAAAAAATCCCTGCCATCTCTACTGGTTCACTAGGAATTGATCTCGCTCTTGGGATTGGTGGAATTCCACAAGGAAGAATCATTGAGATTTACGGACCAGAGTCTTCAGGTAAAACAACTATGACTCTTCATATTGCAGCTGAATGCCAAAAAGCTGGTGGAACCGTTGCTTTCATTGATGCTGAGCATGCTCTTGATACTGTTTACGCTCAAAAGCTAGGTGTTGATATTCCTAATACTCTTATCTCTCAGCCAGACTCTGGAGAGCAAGCTCTCGAGATTGCTGATATGCTTGTTCGCTCAGGTGCAGTTAACCTTCTCATTGTTGACTCTGTAGCAGCTCTTACTCCGAAAGCAGAACTTGAAGGAGACATGGGAGATTCTCACATGGGTCTACAAGCTAGACTTATGTCACAAGCACTAAGAAAACTTACTGGTTCAATCTCTCGTTCTAACTGTACAGTTATCTTCATTAACCAGCTTCGTATGAAAATCGGTGTAATGTTTGGTAACCCAGAAACAACAACTGGTGGTAACGCTCTTAAATTCTACGCTTCTGTACGTATGGATATCCGTCGTATTGGTGCTATTAAAGATGGCGATAACGTTATCGGTAACAAAACTAAAATTAAAATTGTTAAAAACAAAGTGGCGCCTCCGTTTAGAGAAATTGAATTCGACATTATGTATGGAGAAGGAATTTCAAAAGAAGGTGACCTTCTTGACGTAGCTGTTGCTGAAGGAATTGTTGAAAAAGCTGGAGCTTGGTATTCCTATAACAACGGTAAAGTAGGTCAAGGTCGTGAAGCTTCAAAAGAGTTCCTTAGACAGAATCCTAGCATCATGGAAGAAATCAGAGGTAAAGTTCTTGCAAAGCATGGCATCGGTAAGCACGAAATCGCAGGTGTCGATATGACAACTGGTGAGATTCAAGAAGAGAAGCCAGCTAAGAAAGGCGCAAAAGTTCAGTAATCATCAGGGCCACCGAAAGGTGGCCTTCTTTTTTTATGAATCAAAGAATTTATAATTACTCCATTCACCTCATCGCTCGTCAGGATTACTCGGCTTACAAGCTAAGACAGAAATTATTATCTAAGCCTGATAACTCTAAGGAAGAAGTTGATGAAGTTATCGAAGCCCTCAAAGAGAAAGGCTATATCAATGAAGAAGCCTACAAACGTCTCTTTATCCGCAAGTGGATGTTTAAGGGCGAATCAGAAGATAAGATTCGCAGACGAGGAGCGCAGGAAAAACTCACATTTACATCTGAAGATTTTTTAATGATTGCCCAAGAGCTCGGCTTTAATGATGATGATTCTCTTCAAAAGCTTGTAGCAAAGAAACTTCGTTCCAAAGAAATCCCAAGTGATTTTAAAGAACGACAAAAGCTTCAGGATAAAGTTCTTCGTTTTTTAATATCTAAAGGTCACGATTACAGTGATGCAAAAGATGAAATCAAAAAATTCTTTAAAGGAGAAATTAATGATTAATCTTTTTCCAAAGCTTAATCTTAAAAGTTGAGCCTTCTCCTATCTCGCTCTCAACAAAAATCTCTCCCTTATGAACATCCATTATACTTTTACATATATAGAGGCCTACTCCCAACCCGCTGATTCCTCGCTGAGAGGACACTCTTTCAAAACGCTCGAATATTTTTTTGTGATCTGATTCCGATATACCTAATCCAAAGTCTCGAACACTCAATGTAACGAGATCTGAGTCTTCACTGATGCTAACTTCGATTGGTTTTTCTTCCCCATACTTTAGAGCATTCGAAATGAGATTCGTCACTACCTGCTCAATTCTAAATTTATCGCATTCAATTATTATTGGATGGCGCTCTTTAAAAGGTTCAATGATGGCCTGAATCCTTGGATCATTTTGATATCTCTCGAGTACCTCATAGACAATTTCACAGAAGTCATACTTCTCGAAATGAACGTCCATTTTGCCTGCACTGATCTTACTAACATCTAGAAGTTCATCTACTAAGAATCGCAGCCTTCTCAATTCCCTTAAGGCCCTGTCCATATATTTATCTACGACCTTAGATTTCCGTAATGAACGTTGGGTTAACTCCAACAAAAGACTTAAAGAAGTGATAGGAGTTTTTAATTCATGACTTGCTAAAGAAATAAATTCATCTCGAACACTCAGGGCGCTTTTAAGGTCTTGTTCAATTTTTTTAATGTTATCAATATCTGTTCCAGACCCATACCATTTAATAATTTCACCTTGCGCATTTTTCACTGGTACTATGCGGTTAAGAACCCATCGATAATTGCCATGCTTATCTTTAATTCTCATTTCAGCAGAAGAAGGCTCACCCGTTTGTAAAACTCTATACCAGAAATCACGCAGGGCCAGGAGATCATCTGGATGAATATAAAGTCCCTTCTTATATTGTTCATCCTGAAAATCGTGAGGTAGACCAGTAACTTCAAACCATCTTTTATTATAATAAACAGGAGTACCATCGGGGGCACTGATCCAAATAAAATGCTCTACTGTATTGGAAAGAATTTCAAACTCTTCATATTTTTTTAGAAGCTCAAATTCAACAATAAAACGTTTTAGTTTTTTAGCGGATTCTACTTCATATGATTTCCAGTCTTCGTCTACTTTAGCACCGAACCACATTATAAAGTTGTCTTGGCCATGAGTGAAATTAATCGCAAGGAGATTATCTTTAGCGTATATCTGCTCCTCCCAACTCTCTGAACGGGTTTTCTTAACGAGAGCGATTATCTCATTCTTGCTTAGGTGATCCCCAGTAAGCGTCCACTTTCCGTTGTATCTCATAACAAATGATGAAATATCTTTATTCCTAAAAAACTTAGGTGCTTCGAGAACTAAAACCTCCCACAACCGATTTGAATCCTTAATCATTTTCTTTATACATTCTAAGTTATCGATAAGGTAAAGAGATTGGTCGTAGTCGGCGATATTCACGCGATTAACGATGAAAGAAGTGATCACTTTTCCAAGTATTTGAGCAGCGAATTTAAGACCAAAAGCAACTTTCTTTTTCTCGAAGTGATGACAAACGATGAGCCCCCATAACTTATCATCTTTTATTATTGAGATGCTTAAGTAGGACTTTATCTTCATCGATTTGAGATATTGCAATTGTTTTTGGCCAGGTGAGCGTAGAACAGTTTTTCGGAAGCTTCCTTCAAGTTTGCTTTCATCTTTATAAGCTAGAATCGATTGCGGAGAATAATCTACGTCAGCAACTATTTGTAGAGAGTGATCGAATCTCAAATTACGCTCTTCAAAATTAATCTCATCGCATGGAATCTCGTCTTCATCAAAAGAGACCATCTCTCTTTGACTTCTTTTTTGGGCCACAATTGACCCGTTCATCTGTTCATCGAAACGACAAATCATGACTCGATCAAACCCCGTCAAGTTGTGGACCTCTTCAACAATTAATTTGTAAAGTTCTGTCAGTCCTTTCGTCTTACCTAGTTTAGTGATAAGGGGATTAAGATGGTTAATCATCTTGATATGATAATTAACATCATCAAAAGGAATTATTTCTAAGATAATTAACTCATCAAGACGAAAAACGGAGAAGTCAAACTTCAATTCAATGCCTGATGTGGGATGATTAAGACATAGAATGACCACATCATCTGATTCAGAAAGATTTGGAAGTTGAACTTGATAAATCTCTCTGAAGAGCTGGTAGATATTTTTTCCCAGGAATTCTTGAACTTCGGTACCAAGATACGTCCCAATGTTCTCACTCACATAAGTAATAAGAGAGTTCTTTTTCTCTATTACGACGAGACAGCCGAATTCCTGAATTGTTTCTTGAATAATATTATCCTTCCTCGTGTAATAAAAACGCTTATTACTATTATACAGGGCAATCTAATTTCTCCCATATTCATAAAATTAAGATTTGTCTGACTTTGGTGACCAATAATTTGATATCTGCATCTGCTCTAGACAACTCACCTAAGTTAATGAGTTGATTTCACATGCTTTGCGGCCGGCATCTGTATTGCTTTACTAGGAATTCAACAAGGACTCTACTGATGTTATTGCTCGTTATACTAAGTTCATTACTAATTTTTCCTGTTACTTATGCAGAGAGTTTTCATCTTTCTAAAGAAATAAAAACTGTAATGAATAAGAGGCTAGCTTCACATGGACCCAATTGTTGGGGCACGGCCCTTTATTTGAAAGGAATCTCTCCTGTACCGCGCTTTGTGAGTTCAGCAGAAATAATTTATTGGCAAGAATCCTCACTCTGTAGACCTCTGGAAAAAGATGAACAAATCCAACCTGGAGACATTTTAAATGTCTATGGACCAGAATACTTATTTGATAGTGATAAAGTTCTTACTGATTCTCAGGTTTTTGTGAATCTTTTTGAACCTGGTCGCTACAAGGAAGCAACTGAAAATAGGTATTCTGGCTTTCATCGCCTTCTGCACTCTGAGACTTTTGTGAACTCTCAAAAGGTTTTTGGCAAGGAGTCTCCTAACAAATTAGATGCTTTCAAATTTACTAAATTATCCGAGGTCTATGGCAGACCTCGAAGCGACAGTGAGTGCCAGGAATCCCCCACCCTGGCACCACATTTGCGCCAATTCGATAACAAACCTAAAAAAATTAAAGGATCAAAGTGCGATTATTTCTCGAAAGTCTATCGCTGTGAAAATTTTAATACGTTCTTCACTCTTAATGCTGAAGATGCCAATTTAATGAACGTCATAGGTAAGTATCAAAAAAGAATATTCGAAGCTGTTGTTTCTTCGTCTAAGCGACTTTCAAATAATGAGAAAAAACAGATTCGCGATTTTGCAAACAATCAGATTCAGGATTTAAAAATTCAGCAATTAAATGTAACGGACGAAGAATCTCGCATGCTCTTGTCTTGGAAATACTTCTCTGCCTACTCTTTAATTGAGTCTATCAACTGGATCGAAGATGTCTAAAGTTTAGACGGCCACCTTAAACTTTTTACAGGTCACTGTTCTATCTCATTGGATTCTCATCACTTTTTTTGGCATCCAGCTTGCTCCCATAAGTCATATCAGGAGTAAGACTATGA
>CAYWMU010000055.1:0-14287 GCA_964459395.1 uncultured Bacteriovorax sp. | reverse complement strand
CGGTTGGTTTAGGCCACTTGCTGACACTCTCGCAGCAGCGACAGGTGGTACGGAGAGAATTAGAATTAACAGTAGCGGGAATGTCGGTATCGGTACTATTAATCCTGGTGAAAAATTAGAAGTCAGTGGTGGTATAAAAGTTGGAACCTTTGCCGCAGGACCAATTTCGGGAATAGCCGATGCGAGAATTGGTCGCGCTAGTGATAGTACACAAGGTGAATTTGTTGTTCAGCTAGGGGCAAGTAACACTAACTTTAGAGTCGTGGATCACTTGTGGAATAGAACAGTCGCAAGCATTAACAGTAATGCTCCTGCCGCTAGTTTTTTTCTTAATGCGACAGGAAATATTGGTTTAGGAACAAATAGTCCAGGTCGCACACTAGATATTCAGAAAACTGATGTTGGCGCAATCGTTGGAATTACCAATTTAGATTCTACTGCTTCCAGATATCCAGGAGTAGAGATTGTAAACCACATTGGAACAGCTGCTGCTGGGAATCCTGAAATTAGCTTTAGAAACCGTCGAGGAGAGTCGACAGCTGCTCTACCTCTCCAGGCCAATGATGTCTTAGGACAAGTTTCTTTCATAGGTCGTGGTGATACGGGGGATCGTTTCGGAGCAAAGATCACTGCGATGGCCGACCAACTCTTCACTAATACTTCATCTCCGGCCAATCTTATTTTTAGTACGACTAATCCTAACAGCACTAGCACGACAGAAAAAATGAGAATTACTTCTTCTGGTCAGGTGGGTATAGGGGTGCTTGCACTAGCTGAAAAGCTGCAAGTGGCAGGAACCATTTTTGCCACCGGTGAAAGTTTATCATCCACTCTTTCTGGTAACACCACTTACTATGGTGGTGGTAAACAGTATGGTTATGAAGTGTATGGCCCTGAAGGGGGAGACGGTTCTCCTTATACTTATGGGGTGGAAGATCTTATGACTGCCACTTATAGAGGTGGTAAGGCCGGAGCTCGCATTCAAGGTGGAAATGGCGGTAACTACGCTGGTGGTGGAGCAGGAGTCTATGCCCAAGGGGGAAATGGTGGAACAAATAATTCTGGCACCCATGGAGGAGCCGGAATTTATGCTCGTGGTGGCCTCAATGGTGATGGAACGACCAGAACTTTTGCGGGTTACTTTGCAGGTGATGTAACGGCGACTGGAGTTATTAAAGCTTCGGCCTTTGAAGGGCCAATGACTTCAACTGCTGTATCTTCTGGTACAGGTTCATCATCTGCTCCGGCCTACTCATTTAGCAATAGCACTAATACTGGTTTATTTTCTTCTACTGCCGGAACAATTGGCGTCTCTTCTGGTGGTGCTCATATTTTTAATTTTAATGGGGCCGGTCTTTCTTCTCCGACTACTGGAGGAGCTTCGGTAAGTACGGCCAGCGGTAGCGCTGCGACTCCGACTTTTAGTTTCGCAGGAGATGAAGACACCGGTTGGTTTAGACCTTTTGCTGATACTCTGGCTGCGGCGACTGGAGGAGTAGAGCGAGTGAGGATTACTGCCGATGGAAGACTGGGTCTGGGAACGAATACACCTGCTACTCAATTTGAATCAGTCTCTGAAAATATCGATAACTTTGTAACGACTACCAGTTATGGAACTAGCTCTGCAAATTTATTACTGAGAAGAGCGCGGGGACTCGCTTCAGCGCCTTTAGCTATCCAGACAGGAGATGCTCTAGGGGCCATAAATTTTCAAGGTCATGGCGCAACGGGGTGGTCAGCTAGCCGAGCGAGAATTCTTACTAGTTCAACTGAGAACTGGAGTGATACGGCTCAAGGGGCCAGGCTTTCTTTCTACACAACTGAAAGAGGAACAACAGCAACTAGTTTCCGCATGATGATCCAGGATAATGGTAATGTGGGGATTGGAAGTACTAACCCACAGGAAAAACTTCAAGTCGATGGAGTGATCCAAGCGGGCTCCGCCAATTCTCCTACCTCATCGATCATGATGGTTGATAACTATAGTGCGGGTCAGGGCCACCTGACCAATTACGGAACAGAACGCTCCAGTGGCGGGCCTGTGATTGGTTATGGAGTCATTCCAAGTCCATCCGCTATTGGGGAATTTCTTTCATCTTATGGTATGGGACTTTCTCGTTCAGCCATCAATATGTCTAGTGACATTAGGTTTTATACAGGAGCTCTCCAAACTCAAGCGATCGGTTCTCCAGTAGTGATGAGTGAAGCGATGAGGATATTAAATGACGGCAATGTCGGGATAGGCACAATTGCTCCTAAAACAAAACTACATTTAAAAGGTAATGCCGTTTCTTCTTTCCTTCCACTTTTGACTCTTAATAATTCATCTGTTACAGGTGTGGGAAATTCGGTCATGACCATTACTTCTACTGGAAAGGTGGGGATTGGTACGACTGCTCCGTCAAGCAAGTTGGTTGTTTCGGTCGGTAACGTCGATGGAGCGGAGATTAAGTCAACCAACTCACCTTATGTAAGACTGAGTAGTAGCAGCGCGAGTACTAATAGCAGAAATTGGGCTTTAGCAACAAACTATAGTGATGACGGTTTGTTTGAAATTTTAAGTTCATCTACAAATGTTACCGACGCTACAAATTCTGTTCTTGCCATAACAAAAGACGGATCCGTGGGGATAGGAACGAATGCGCCTGAAAGGGCCCTTCATATCGTCGGGAATGGAGATGTACGCGATGATATCATTTTAGAATCAGTGAACAATGCTAATGTGAATAGTGGTCTTTTAGGCTTTTTACGAGCTCGCGGTACACCTGAAGTAAAAGAGTCTCCCCTAGAGGGTGATGTATTAGGAGAATTTGGCTTTCGTGGATGGAGAGGCACGAGCTATTTTCAAGCAGCTGCTATTCAAGCTAAAGTAACGAGTGATTTTTCAACTTCAGCCGGTGCGGAAATCAGGTTCTCAACAACCCATGGAGGAGCTTACAGTGAAAAAATGAAAATTTCTTCCAATGGTAATGTGGGCATCGGAACTGCAACTCCTACCGAAAGACTTCACGTGGTAGGTAACATTCTTGCCACCGGATCGATTAACCCCTCCGATATTCGTTTGAAGAAAAACTTCACTCCTGTCGAGAGCTCCCTCGAAAAAATCAATACTCTTTCCTCCGTGACCTATGACTGGAAAGATACAGAGAAATATGGCGAGAAAAGACAAATGGGTGTGATTGCTCAGGAAGTAGAAAAGGTTTTCCCTGAAGCAGTTACCAAAACCAATGATGGTTTCCTGGCCGTTTCCTATACTTCACTTATTTCTCCACTGATTGCTGCAGTCAAAGAACTCTATAATATGGTCACCAGAATTTTTGATCAGCAAGAAGAAATGAGCCGCTCCATTTCCTCTAAAGCCGATCAGGTTGAAATTGATGAGTTAAGATACCAAAACGAAAAACTGGTGGAAGAAAATAAAAAGATGCAAAAAGAAAATGAAGAAATGAAAGCGAGACTGGAGAAAATTGAAAAGGCCCTTAATCTCTAGCTCCAAATAGTACGCCGTACCTTTTGGCAAAGAGATGACTTCTTTTTTAAGAGGTAAAGGTTAGAAATGAGATGAAAATGATTCTTGGCGTTTAAAAAATGTTAAAAAATATCTGCCTCACATTTAAGTGAGGCAGTTATTAATTGGCTTCGCTCATAACGACGAATTTGAATTCTTTGTAACCTGCGGCTCCACATGTATACATTACCTTCTTAAGATAGCTGTACTTAAGAGACTTATCGAGAACAAGGTTAACAACTCCAGAGAACTTCTTAACTTCAGGAGAAAGCTTCTCTGATTGCTTAACAGTTTCCTTGAGTTTTACAAGTTCGTTGTAAAGAGGAACGATTCTTCGATCCCCCTGATCAAGTTGGCTTCTCTTGTCCGGGTCGGTAGTGTTAATAATCTCATTGTCGTTCACCCAGATTTGTGACTGAGAAACTTGTACGTTAACACCGAAGTTATTTACTGATTCGGATTGAGATATAGGAAGGTTGATTTCCTTTGGTACATTAATAATTACTCCAGAGGAGTTGTAACTCTGGAGGAGGAATACCAGAAGGATTGTGAGAATATCGAGTAGGGATGTGATATCAACATCAGCTACACTATTCTTTTTCTTTCCTCGACGAACTCTCATCGATCTAGCTCTAGACATATGATTTCTTCCTTAACTCATGAGATTGGAGAAAATAATCTTTGAAAATAGATCTTTCACTTTCTCATCAATTCCATCTTTGTTCTTTTTGTAAATAGCTTCATCAGTATTCTTGAGCATTCTTACTGCATCCATTATCTTAACGATCTCTTCGTATGTGAGCTCTCCTGCAGGATCAAACATAATTGTGTTTTCATTCACATGACTTTTTTTAAGCTCAACTAGAAACTGATGAATTTCTTCATAATTAAATTCACCGTTTGCATCTCGTCTAAAAGTTTTGAATGAGCGTGATGGAACACCTCTTGAGAAAGTAATGGTATTCATTTCAGCAGTAAGAGTTAGAGCAAGAGGGTTCTTCTGATCTTTAGGGGGTTCTTGATCAGAGATAATAGGAACGTCACTTGCTATCTCATAAATTTTTAAAAATGAAGCAGACATAAGAAGAAAGAAAATGAAGATGAAAACTGCATCCATTATGGGTGTCAGATTCAACTTCTGTTCAGTCTTAGCTCTCTTCTTTGTGCTCGGAATACGGATCATAAATTACCCTTATTCGTCAGAAGCTTTTTTTGTTCCAAGTAGGTCAATTAACTTTACTGAAAACTCATCAACCTCATTGATAATTTTTTCAGATTTAGCTACTAGGAAGGCGTGGACCATCATAATGGTAATTGCTGAGAAAAGACCAAATGCTGTCGTATTCATTGCAACTGCAATACCTTTAGCAAGAACTTCTGCTTTCTGGGCTGGATCTGCTGCAGAAACGGCCGAGAATGATTGAATGAGACCTTGAATAGTTCCAAGAAGTCCAAACAATGTAGAAAGGTTAGCTGCTAGAGAAAGGTAAGGAAGTCTGTTCTCAACCTTAGGGATAACTTCTAAAGCAGTAGCATCAATGGCGTTTTGAATTTGTTCAGGGGATTGGTTCGCTCTCTTCAATCCGCTCTTAAGTACCTTTGGTAAAGCAGCATTTGAACCAGAGCAAACTCTGATAGCTCCTTGGATATCATTTGAAAGAATATAGCGTTGAAGTTCATTCATGAATGAAGGACCATCAACATCAAATGTGAATGATAGTTTTTTGAAACGCTCTAGGGCTACAGCAAAAGCAAAGGCCCATACAGCAAGGATAATGTACATAAAGACACCACCCTCTACAATAAATCGAACTAGATCTTGAACAAATGTCATAAACATCCCCTTCCATGGAAATATAAAGCTTTAAGATCATTATAGCTGAATTCTAATTTGTTCAAACAAATTTCGTAAAATGCTTTGAGATAAGAATGAGAGGGGCAAAGAATGCCCCTACTGATTATTCGAGATAGTTTTCTGGGAAAAGAGCGCGTTCAATTCCTTCAATGAAGATATGAATGCATTTGATGTGAATCTCTTGGATTCGATCAGTGATTGGACAATCAATGATAAGTGGAACATCCACCATAGATTTTAGTTTTCCACCGTCTTTACCTAAAAGACCAACTACTTTCATCCCTTTACTTTTGGCCACTTCAACGGCCTTGATGACGTTAGCGGAGTTACCACTAGTTGAGATAGCAAGAAGAGTATCTCCCTTCTGTCCCCACGCCTCTACATAACGAGAGAAAATGTGTTCAAAGCCAAAGTCGTTAGCAATACAAGTAATATGTCCGGCTTCTGAAATACCAGTAGCGGGAAGAGGAGCGCGATCCTTACGGTAGCGACCTGTTAATTCTTCAGCAAAGTGAAGGGAGTCGCACATGGATCCGCCATTGCCGCAGCTAAAAACTCTTCCATTATTTTGAAAGCTTTCAACAAAGATATTAATAGCGGATTGAATAAGTTCGATATTTTTGGGTTCGGCTACAAACTTATTAAGAGTGTCTTGAGCAAGATTCAGAGAATTTAAAATATAAGTCATGAATTAAAAGGGCCTAAAAGAATTAGGCCCTTCCTTTAATTAAACGAGAGAGTTGATGTGCTTTAGGATCTCAGCTTTGGACTGATTTCCAACAAGTGTATTCTTTACTTCCCCATTCTTGAAAAAGAGAAGAGTAGGAATTCCACGGATACCAAACTTCGCAGCAAGGTCACTTGCCTGGTCGACGTTAACTTTAACGATATTAGCTTTACCGCTTACTTCAGAAGCAACTTCATCTAGAACTGGTGCAAGGGCCTTACAAGGTCCGCACCATTCTGCCCAAAAGTCTACGACAACGACTTTGTCAGCTTGATCTACTTCTTGGTTCCAGTTTTCATTTGTTACATTTGTGATATTGGCCATATGTGACTCCTTAAATAATTTTAAAATTTTAGCCTAAACTCAGGACTCCAACAAGTTTAGGGGTAAAAGGTTGATTAGGAAAGTCTGGAAAGACTTAAAAGTCCTTTCTGCATACCTTTTTTTGGCTACAATATTGGAATGAGATTGAAGTCCCTTATGCAAGGTCCCATGAATCGGGCCAGACAACATCGAATAATAGCAAAAGCCATTGATTTAGGTTTAGTACTTATCGGTGGTTATTTTTATTATCCGATGGGACTCATTCTTGGAAATATATACCTGTGTGTTTCTGATTCTCTCTACGATGGGCAGTCTATTGGGAAAAGAATGATGGGTTTTGGAGTGGTTTCTCTCGTTGACGGCTCTCCTTGCTCACTCTGGCAGTCATTTATCAGGAATTTACCTTTCACTGTTCCCATTTTCTTTTTAGTTTTTCCTTTCTGGGGATGGATCTTTGCAGGAGTCTTTGCTATGCCTATGACCCTGTTAGAACTTTATTATATTACTTGGGCAAAATCCCCTCATCGTATCGGTGATATCATGGCCGATACTACGGTTATCGCCAATGACGGAACAAGATTAGATTTGCGAAAGTCTAAGAGTTCATGGTTTGATACACCTCCGGTTCCCATGCAATAGGTGATTAATTTATGAAACTTATCGTAATTGATATCTCGAATTTTATTTTTCGGGCGTTTTACGCCATTCGTCCTCTTAATGCTCCTGATGGCACTCCTGTTAATGCGGTTTATGGTGTTCTCTCCATGCTTCACAATATGATTGTTAAGTATGAACCCACACACATCCTCGTCGCCCGAGATACTAAAGAAGGCTCTTTTCGAAAGGAACTTTATGTTGATTACAAGGCCAATCGAACTGAACCACCTGATGATTTAAAACCTCAGTTTGATATTATTGATAATTTAATTGATTGCTTAGGACTGGCCCAGATTAAAATGCCTGGTTATGAAGCTGATGACATTATCGGATCAGTGGCCAAACAATGGGGCGATAAGTTTGATGAAATTCTCATCGCTTCTGGTGATAAAGATCTCATGCAATTTGTTCATGGCCCCGTAAAAATTCTCGATACCATGAAAGAGATGATCTATGGGCGAGAAGACGTAAAAGATAAGATGGGAGTTTACCCAGAATTTATCGTTGATTATCTCGCTTTAATTGGAGATTCTTCGGACAACATTCCAGGTGTTCCGGGAATTGGTCCCAAGGGTGCAGCAGGACTTATTGAAGAGTATGGGAATCTTGAAAACATCCTTAAGAATGCTGACAATGTGAGAAATAAAAGAACCCAAAATGCTCTTCTTCAAAATCCTGATTTAGCAAAAATTTCTTATAAGCTCGCAACAATCGTTACTGATCTTGAACTTGAAAAAACTCCAGCTGATTGTCGTTATCAACTGAGGTTCACTGAAACTTGTGAAAAGTTTTTACAAGACTTAGGTTTCAAGAGTTGGATCACAAAACTGGGTGCTTACCGAGTTAAAGAGAATGATTCTCAGGAAGAGATTGCTCCTCTTAAAGAATTGGAAAAAACTGCTCCAGGAACTCTTGGAGATCTAGATACAATTCTTAAAAATGATCATCTCGGAATTTTTCCTCACCTCACAGATGATAAAGATCAGTTTGAGATTTGGAAAGGAGTGGGGATCGCTAGTTCAGAGAACTCGTTTTATTTTGACTTCTCTCAGATTGATATCAGATCGTTTTTAGAGAAAGTTTCAAACTACGAAGGCTGTCTCATTACTTATCAATCAAAGAGTATTCATCTTGAGTTTTTAAACTTCGACTTAAAAGTTAAGCCTCAAATTTTTGATTTGGCCCAGGCCCATTTCCTTTTAAGCCCAGATTTGCGTCACGATTTAAACACAGTGATTGAGAACACGTTGGACCAACCATTGCCAGTTCTTCAAAGTTCCCAAGGGACTCTTTTTGGCATTTCTGAAGAAGAGATGAATTACTACGGGCATACAGCTCGCATGTTTATTGATGCCTATCCAGTGCTTGTTTCAAAACTTGAAGAACTCGAACTTACTCATCCCTATTTTGATTTAGATATTCCTTTGATTGAAGTTCTCGCAGAGATGGAGCGAGAAGGTGTTCATTTAAATGTGGGCTTCTACAAAGAATTAGAAGAAGAATTTGCAAAAGAAATCACAAGAATTGAAGATGAAGTAGAAAAAGCATCTGGAGATAAAATTAATCTTAGGTCTCCAAAGCAAGTAGGAGAACTTCTCTTTGAAAAACTTGGATTTGCAGTCGTACGTAAAACGAAAACAGGTTATTCAACGGACGCAGAAGTTTTGGCCACTCTTGCAGCGACTAAGATTAGCCCGATTCCTGATATGCTTTTAAAGTATAGGGAAGTTGAAAAATTACAAAGCACCTACGTGAAGGCGCTACCGCTAATGATTCATCCTAAAACAGGAAAGATTCACACTCATTTTCAACCATCTAACGCAGCTACGGGAAGACTATCCTCTGATAACCCCAATCTTCAAAACATTCCTGTTCGATCAGAGAATGGGAGAAAGCTAAGAAGAGGTTTTGTACCTTCAGAGGGGAGAGTTCTTCTCTCAGCTGATTACTCTCAGGTTGAACTTAGACTTCTGGCCCACTTCTCACAAGATGAAGTTATGCTTGAAGCCTTTCAAAACGATTTAGATATTCACAAGCAGACAGCTGCCGAAGTATTTGAGTTACCATTAAATGAAGTAACAAAAGAATTAAGAAATAGTGCTAAGGCCATTAACTTTGGACTGATGTATGGGCAGACGAGCTTTGGTCTCTCTCAAGCATTTAGAATTTCCCAAGCGGAAGCTAAGAAATATATCACGAGTTATTTTAAGAAATTCCATAAGGTGAAATCTTACCTGGACTCTTTGAAAGAAGTTGCGGAGCAAACAGGTTTTGCTCAGACTCTATTTGGAAGAAAGAGGGCCCTTGCCAATATCAACTCTACCAATCGCCAAGTAAAGGCCATGGCCGAAAGAATAGCCATTAATTCACCAATACAAGGTACAGCTGCAGACATCATCAAGCTCGCCATGATTAATATCCAAAAGGTGATTAAAGAGAAGAAACTTGAATCACGCATGGTTCTTCAAGTACATGATGAATTGATTTTTGATGTTGTTCCAAGCGAATTAGAAGAACTCAAAGTCATTGTTCGTCATCATATGGAAAATGCTGTGAAATTAAGTGTTCCTCTAAAAGTAGAAATGGGAGTGGGCGAGAATTGGTTTGATCTAAAGTGATAGAATAATTATCCGATAAAGCGGGTATGAGGATTTTTGTCATTTTTTTATTTATCATCATTCCAATGAAAAGCTGGGCCACCAGTTGTGATTGTGACTTACTTGTTTTTTCTCCAATGACTGGGTCACACCAAATGCCACCGGCCACTCTTAAAACTTATGAGCTTGAGAACTATGCTTCTAAAAATCGTGTTGTTCAGGCCAAGTGTCAAAACTCTTGTATCAAAGCCTTTAATAAAGATATGAAAAATGATCGTTTAAAATCGATCTTAGCACTCTATGCTCAACGCTTAATTGAAGAGCGTGTAGTAGGATTTAATTGTACTGGGCTCACGACTCTACAATTTCCGGTTGTCGTAAAGGCCCGTCTTGGTAGTCTGAGTTTGGGTAATGTTTACCGTTCAATGGAAACCGTTACCCATGAAGAAGCGTGCTTTTATTAGTTTTCGGTTTCGAACTTATTCTCTAGCCAAGCATCCATCCCTGCTTCAGCCAAACAAGTGATATTGGTATATCCTAGGCTGCTTAAAGCTTGATAGGCGATTTGAGCACGACCGCCGCGCTTACAATAGATGTAGATGTTTTTATAATTTTTGAGTTCATCACTACGATTAGGAATATCTCCCACTGGAATATTGATGGCCCCTTTGATTCTCGCAGCTTCAAACTCTTCAGGGTTACGTACATCTAGGAGAATATCTCCCTCTTCTAGATTTTGAGATACCTTGTGAAATTCATTTAGGCTCAACGTTTTCATCATTTTCCTCTGGTTTTGATATTTATAATTATTGTGCCAAAAGTACCGAGGGCCGTCGAGCCCGGTCAAAAAAACTCTGTATTTCAATCACCTAACTTGATCTTTTAAATAAAGCTTCTCCTCACTTTTGCCGATAAGTCTTTGTGTGAGGAGAGAATGAATTATTTCCTATTTTTAATAGTCGCAGTGGCCTACAACGTTCGTAAGTTCCTTAAATCTAAGGAACGCATTCTCACTGATCTTCATGAGTCTAATGAAACTCGCCGTAATACAATTTTGAGTCACTTTTACTGGGTTTTCGTAGTAGAGCTCTTCCTTGGTTCACTAGTGGCCGTTTGGCTTTCAGAGGAAGGGAAATTCTTAGGTGGAATCATTACCATTACGGGTATTTTCATCGTTGTCTCTATTCTTAGTTTTTTTATCTATCAAGCTTTTATCAAATGGGTCGCACGACATATTGATCCATCTGTCACCAGTAGCTTTACTCGTTACATGGTTAAAGAGTTTCGAGTTTATTTTGCAGTTGCTTTTCTTCCCATCCTTCTTTATTCGGGAATGATTCAAGCTTTTCAAGATGACATGGGCACAGGTTTCTGGGGACTGGAAGCAATTGGCCATATCTTAGTCATCTCTGTTCTCTCTATTACTTGTACAGTCATCCTTATGATGAAGCTGTTACCCAATTGTGCGGTAACCGAACCGGAATATTTAGCGATTATTAATCGAAGACTCACAGAGGCCAATCTTTCATATGTAAGAGTGCGCTGGATTGAAGCTGAATTTAAAAATGCTTTCGTGGTGGGGATTAATTTTCCTTTTTTTAAAAATCAAACGATGTTTATCGGAAGGTCTTTAAGACGAACCTTAAATGAAGAAGAGTTTGATGCAGTCATCTGTCATGAGCTGGCCCATATCAAACAAGGGCATATGGCCAAAAGAATTGTTTCTCTAGGCTGGCATGCTCTTCGAGTTACTTTAGGAACATTAGCAGCTGTCATGAGTGCCATCCTTGGGGGAATGCTCATTTTTGGTATTGAAGTAGGTTTCTACTCTGGCTCTATCATTACTCCGGTCGTGATGAATTTTATCTTTATTTCATTCGTAATCAGTTATCTCCTCTTCTTTGACGCTATTAGGTCTCAGGAGTACGAAGCTGATGCGATTGCAGTTCTCGACTTTGGTTGCACAATTTCATCACTTGAGTCTGCTTTAAAAAAACTATCTGCTGTAGATAACCCATACGTTAAGCAGAAGAAAAGAAGTAAGTTGAAGGAGTTCTTTTCTACTCATCCGACTCTTGAACAGCGAATTGAGATGTTGGAGAAAAAGCTTGAAGAGAATCTTCCATTTAATTATTACGTTTCACCTTATCAAAAGTTTGGAACAGTTCTGCTTTCACTATTTAAGTTTCGTTACCTTGGGACAGCAACAATTCTTTTTTGTGTAGGAGCTTTTTATACTCTTATTGATTTAAGAGAATTTTCAGAAAATAGATATCACTTGGTTCAGGCCACCGTTGAAGAACTTATGGAGAATGAGTACCTTAATAATCATGTCAACGACCGCCCACTTTTCGGACACTCTAATTTGTATTATGTGATGACAAGAAAAGATCGGAAACTTATTGATCACTTTCTTGCTCGCGGGGCCAATCCTGAAAAAGTATTATTTTACCTTGAGAAGTTTAACGACCAAGAGATGTTTGCAGACTACATCTTTAAGCTTAGTCCAAGTCTAGATGATGAAGCTTTCATGAGTGCGGTTAATGAGTTAATAAAACAGAGACCATCAAGTGAAATTATCGCTAGAGTAAAGGCCCATTCTCGTTATCAAAATAGATCTGACCAAGTTGAGAACAATAGATTACCGGCTTCAGTTACTTCCACACAACAGGATGATGAATAAAAGCTTGAAAGCTATTTGTTTCTTGAGACTCCATTAAAATAAACTTTCCTTCGTCGAGCATGAAATCTATTCCGATAACATTCCCTAAGTTACTATCAATGGAGTTAAAGCAATGTTGAAGGTAGAACTTCTTATCGGGATTATGTGGTAAGTAGGTGCATTTGAATTCGTAGTTAAAAGGTTCAGTAGTTGTATTGTAGTAAACTTGAAAGGGGAGTTGAATCTGAGCATCTGATGTAAATGAGAAACTTTCAGGTATTCTGAAATTTGCATTCCGTGGGATGAGGGTTTGGACGGCAGTGAAGGCCGAGTGCTGATAATCAATTGTTAGCAATCCGCTGTCAGCCTCCGGGGAAGCTTCGATCGTTGCCCGCTTAATATCTTCAACTTTTTTCCCACAACCAACTAGAGTTAGAGAAGTTGCCATTACTAAAAGAATTAATTTACATGAGTTTTGACTCATAACCATCCTTGGTTCTTCTAATATTATATATGGCATCTTTATCGGAGTGTTAGTCAGCTGACCTAAACTTAACCAAATCATTAATTTTGTTGTACTGAACAGGCAAAATCTGCAGTCCTGAACCGATCTAGTCCGTTTTTAAAAAAAATTACGACCTAACCTTGACATTAATAGTAGCGCTCCCATCTTATGGAACAAAGAAAGTTAACTTATTAAAATTGCGTTAAGCGTTAATACAGGAGGAACTATGACAGTTAGACCACTTCAAGACCGTGTTCTTATTAAAAGACTGGAAGAAGAAACGAAAACAGTTGGCGGAATTATTATTCCTGACAACCACAAAGAGAAGCCTGCTCAAGGTGAAATCGTGGCCGTAGGTTCTGGTTACCGTCTTCAAGATGGCAGCGTAAAAGAACTTGAAGTTAAGAAAGGCGACAAAGTTCTTTTCGGTAAGTACTCAGGAACTGAAGTAAAAGTTGCTGGAGAAAACTACCTGATCATGAAAGAAGATGAAATCCTAGGAATCCTTCAATAATTAAATTTACTCTTTAAGGAGAAATAATATGTCAGCTAAAGAATTAAAGTACTCTGAAAACGCTCGTAACTCTATCCTTAATGGTGTGAACGCTCTTGCAAACGCTGTAAAAGTAACTCTCGGACCTAAGGGCCGTAACGTTGTTATTCAAAAAGCTTTTGGTGCTCCTCACATTACAAAAGATGGTGTTTCTGTAGCTAAAGAAATCGAGCTAGAGAACGCTTTTGAAAATATGGGTGCTCAACTTGTTAAAGAAGTTGCTCAAAAAACTAACGAAGATGCAGGGGATGGTACAACTACTGCTACAGTTCTTGCTCAAGCGGTATACCGTGAAGGTGTAAAACTAGTAGCTGCTGGTCACAACCCTATGGATCTTAAGCGTGGAATCGACCTTGCTACTAATACAATCATTGAAAAACTTAGAAGCATGTCTAAGAAAATTGATACTGCTCAAGACATTGCTAACGTTGGTACAATTTCCGCTAACAACGATAAGGAAATCGGAACACTTATTTCTGAGGCCATGACTAAAGTTGGTAAAGAAGGTGTGATCACTATCGAAGAATCTAAAACAGCTGAAACTTCTTTAGACGTTGTTGAAGGTATGCAGTTTGATCGTGGTTATGTTTCTCCATATTTCGTAACTAACCCTGAGAGAATGGAAGCTACTTTTGAGAACCCATACATCCTTATCACTGATAAGAAAATCTCTTCAATGAAAGAGCTTCTTCCTACTCTTGAAAAAGTGGTTCAGTCTGGAAAAGGTATCGTTATCATCGCTGAAGATATCGAAGGTGAAGCACTTACAACTTTAGTTGTTAACAAACTTCGCGGAACTCTAAACGTAGCAGCTGTTAAAGCTCCTGGTTTTGGTGACAGAAGAAAAGAAATGCTTAAAGACATCGCTATCCTAACTGGTGGACAAGTGATTTCTGAAG
>CAYWMU010000054.1:0-14567 GCA_964459395.1 uncultured Bacteriovorax sp. | reverse complement strand
AGTGGACTAATCTCTTGAGCCATGATTCCCTCCTTAGAATGCCTGGTTTCAGATCTTAATGATTTGAAGTGATTACTTAAATATTGGGAAAAGAATCACGATTTGAAAAGTTAGTTTTTGTAGAACTGCTTAATAAATATCACGAGGGCCCTAAATTCCTGAGGGTAGTCATCGGCCATGAGCTTTTTTATCAGCTCTAGAGACTGAAATGGAGTCATACCTTTGCGATATGGTCGGTCACTTGTCATAGCAACGAACATATCAAACACGCCTACTAAGATACTCTCAATCCCATGAACCATACTATTGTTAATAGTAGCTCGCGGGGCCTTATTGATAATTTCAAGAAGCCTGTGATTGAGAAAGTGATGGCTCTTGATAATGGTCAGATAATTTTTAGAGAGAGGAATTCTTCCTTCAAGTAAATCAAATGAAAACTGAGAGTGGTCTGCAAAAAGTTTTTGATCTTGATCAGTCAGATTCATCTGGTCGTATTTATCTTCAGGAATGATAGAGAGCCCGATATCTTTGAGGTAACTAGCGAGGAAAAGATTTTCAATTTCTTTATCATGAAAGAGATGAATCGTTTGTAAGTAAGAAAGTAGCATCAACGAAGAAAGCATAGGTTGTGAGAGTGTGAAGTGAAAGCTTTCTTTGGTTAGATTGTGAAAATAAGAAGAATGAAGTTTCTTATTATCGAGTAAGAATTTACCAAGATTCTGAGTGCTCTGGAATTGCAGCATCAACAATTCATCATTATGTGGATTCTGATAAAGGCCACCTAAATTCAAAGAAAGAAGCTTAATATCTTTTTGCCCATTCTCTAATGGATCTCCTACTGAAAGTGAGCGTGTCACCTTTATGAGGGCCTGTTCTAGGTTCTTTCTAATCTGATCAACATCATCACTTGAAACATAAACTTCGCGATGAGAATTTCGAATGAGAAGATTAATGAGATCTTTACTGGGAACTCCACCTGCCGCCAAGACTTCGCAGAAGTGAAAGTCTTTATAAATATAAACTGGTTGCAACACTCTTTTGGCCAGATAAAGCTCGCCCACAAGGATAGGCCTAAGCTTTAAGCCTAATTTGTGATGTTGAGTATAGCTGTTTATCTTGGGAGTAATCATTACTCCCATTTTAACCCAAAACGCCGCGGACAGGGCCGGTAAAGTTTTTCCCCTTTAAAGCTCTGAAATCCTTTGAGCGAGGAACTCTTTGAATGAGTGCCCATTTGCCTCAAGCATTTTAGGGAACATTGAGATAGAAGTCGATCCTGGAAAAGTGTTAATCTCATTGAGATAAACCACATCTCCATCGAGAAAGAAGTCAATTCGCGAAAGATGGCGAATTTTTAGGCCGTAGTAGAGTTTTGTCGCATATTCAGTAATCGTTTTAACATGCTCTTCTTTGACATTCTCTGCACGAATATATGTCTTTGATTCACTGGCAGCAGAATACTTCTCTTCATAACTGTAGAAAGTTGATGAAGGAGTTACAATTTCTCCAGGATAAGAAACTTGAAGTTTTTCATCGTATTCATAAACAGAGACTTCTAGTTCACGAGGACGAAGTCTTTTTTCAATAAGCACAAAAGGCGAGAGCGAGAAGGCATCTTTAAGAACGGAGCGAATATCTTGACCAGCAGTAACCATATAGCAGCCTACTGATGATCCTTGGTTTGACGCCTTAACCACCACATCCCCATGAAGCTTTTGAAACTCAATGACCTTCAAAATATTTTCTTCACTATCTTCAGATATAAAAATGTAAGGAGTATTAGCAACACCTAGAGCAGAGGCCCACATCTTAGTAGTAATCTTATTAAAACACATTTTTGAAGTCTCAGAGTTACAACCAAAGTAGGGGAGATTGATCATCTCAAAATAAGATTGAAGATCACCTGTTTCACCGGGATATCCATGGATACACGGGATGGCCACATCGATAAGTATTCCTGGATCTCCATCTTGAGCAAAGGCCCTAAGAAAGCGTTTACCATCAAGAAGATATCTCTTACCTGAGCTATCAATCCATTGGCCTTGCTTATCAATTTCGATCTTAATGGTATTAAATTGTGGCATCTCAGATAAACAGTCTTCGTAGTACTTCACTGAACGAAGAGAAATCTCGTGCTCACTACTTCCTCCTCCACAAAGGAGGAGGATGTTTTTTTGATTCAAATTAAACCTCTCTTAAAGGCGCTGGAACTTTTTCAAGATTAAGGGTCTCAAATAACTTCATCATGTCAGTTTGTGGCATGACTTCAGATTTTTGTTCCCCATATTTTCTAACCGCTACAGAAGAGGCTTCAATTTCTTTATCTCCAAGAACAAGCATGAAAGGAATTTTTCCTGTTTGGGCCTGACGGGTTTTTAATCCCATTGATTCATTTCGATCATCAACGCGAACTCTGAATCCTTGACGCTGTAATTTCTTTGCTAACTCATTAGCTGCTTCAAGGTGAAATTCGTTTTTAATAGGAATGATGACCGCTTGTTCAGGAGCAAGCCAGAAAGGGAATGCACCCGCAACGTGTTCAAGGTAAACACCGATGAAGCGCTCAAGAGAACCTAAAAGAGCACGGTGAATAACCACTGGGCGCTCCATTTCTCCTTTGTCGTTTGTGAACTTCAAATCAAAACGCTCAGGAAGTTGGAAGTCGAGCTGAATTGTTCCAAGCTGGTGGTAGCGTCCTAGAGCATCTGAAACTTGGATATCAATCTTAGGTCCATAGAAGGCACCATCACCCTCATTTATAAAATAGTCGCGTCCTGAAGAATCAAGCGCTGCTTTAAGGGCCGCTTCAGCTTTATCCCAAGTCTCATCACTTCCGACTCTTTGTTCAGGGCGAGTAGAGAAACCAATTTTAATTTTATCAAATCCAAAATGCTCATAACCAATGAAGAACATATCCATAAGAGTTTTGATCTCTTCTTGGATTCCATCGAATTGAATAAACACGTGGGCATCATCCTGACAGAATGTACGAACACGAGTTAAACCTGCAACCACACCTGATTTCTCGTAACGGTGAAGACGACCGAAATCAGCAAAACGAAGTGGAAGATCACGGTAAGAGTAGCGGTGGTGAGAGAACATTAACATATGACAAGGACAGTTCATCGGCTTAAGGGCGAACTCTCTTTCATCAATTTGAGTGAAGTACATATTCTCATGATACTTCTCGTAGTGACCAGAAGTGTGCCAAAGATCTACGTCAAGAACTTGCGGGGTAATAACTTCTTGGTAATCAAATTTACTATAAATTCTTCTCATGAAATCCACGAGACCGTTATAAACGATTGCTCCTTTCGGCATAAAGAAAGGAGAAGCAGGAGCGACTGGATCAAAGATAAAGAGCTCAAGCTCCTTACCAAGTTTTCTGTGGTCACGTTTTTTAGCTTCTTCCATTTGATGAAGATGCTGCTTTAACTGGTCCTTAGAATTAAAACAAGCGGCATACACACGCTGAAGCATCGGACGAGTTTGATCCCCTCTCCAATAAGCACCAGCAGTGTGAAGAAGTTTAAAAAACTGTGGAAGATGAGAAGTCTTCTCCACGTGAGGGCCCGTACAAAGATCAAAGAATTTATCACCTTGCGTATAATAAGAGATAACTTCGCCTTCAGGGATATCACGGATCAGCTCACACTTAAGGGCCTGTCCACGCTCAGCAAAAAGCTTTAAAGCTTCCTCACGACTTACTTCATGACGAACCACTGGAAGATCACGCTTGATGATTTCCTTCATTTTATCTTCAATTTGAGTGAGATGTTCCTCGGTCAAACGGGTTTGCATGTCGATATCGTAATAAAAACCATTTTCAATGGTAGGCCCAATACCTAGTTGAACTGGCTCTGTTGGAAACAGTTCCATAATGGCCTGGGCCATAAGGTGGGCAGTAGAGTGTCTAATTGTATCGAGGTCATACTTTGCCATTTTGGGCTCTCCGTTCCGGGTGTCTAAAAAGAAGCTTAACTCTATCAATCTAGTGGCGTTTTATCAACGAGTTAAGCTTTCTGTCAGAGTTGTCAGAAGGAAGGCTTTGAAAGAATTATTAAGGATAAACTTACATTTGATGGTGTAGTGTAAGTGTCTAAAAATTCAGTAAAAAAACGCTTTTAAGAGTACCTGAGTCGCTTAATCTTGCTTTTTTGTAAGGATTGATGTTTAACACCGGCAGCCTGATCTTAGCCTTTTAATGTTTACTATTAAGATCATGTCGGAGGAAAAATGGATACTGTGCAATCACCATCAGTCGAATCATTGATGAGAAAAGCGGTAGTCGACTTTGAAAAAGATGACAAATTTTTGGCCCATCTCCCAGAAAACTCATCTCGGGTAGAAGGACAAGCGCACTATAGATTAGCGAAAATCTTTTACGATAAAGCCGATTTCGAACAAGCAGAAGAACAATTTCTTCTAGCTCTCACTAAAAGTGAACTTCCTCAGGATGCTTTTGCAGTTTTTAAAACCTACGGGTTCCTAATCCGTATCTATTCTGAAGGTTTAAATGAGAAAGAAGCTCATAAATATATTGAGCTCTCAAGTGACCTTCTTAATCAAGCAGTAGCGACACTCCCATCACTTAATGCTGAATATTTTTATAATGCAGCAGTAGTAAATACATATAGAGGAGAGTTTGAAGAGGCCCAGAAAAACTTCAACCAGGCCTATAGAAAAGCTCAATCTGAGAACGAACCAGAGTTAATGTCTAAGTCTCTTCATGCTATGGCCACTAATGCCTATCAGATGAAGAAATTCTCGGATGCTCTCTCTTACCTCGCTCAGCTTAATGAATTATTAAATATTCTTAAGAAAGGTTATTTGAAGGGAAGTATGCACCTTCTTTGGGGGAACGTCCTTAGAGATCAGGGTGATTATCAAGGTTCTCTTGAGCATTATGACCTTTCAATGAAGCTTCTTCATTCAAAGCGTTGTTGGAATATGCATAACTACGTTCTTCTGAATAAAGGGATTGCATTTAAAAAGATGGGTGAGTTTTCAAAAGCACTCATGCTTTTCAATATGGCCCAAAATGCTCTCGATGAAAGCAGTTTCAGACGTCTTCAACAACTCCTTTTAATGGAAGTAGAAGATGTTAACGATTCAAGCGTTGATCTTTATCTTGATCGTCATAACCGCATTATCCATGAGAAGAACTTAGGAACAATTGATTTTAAACATCGTTTTGTTCTTCTTGAGATTCTTTTCTTATTGGCCCAAAACTCAGGCTCCTATTATAATAAAGAAGATCTGGCCCGCATGATCTGGAAAGATGAGTACAATCCTCTTATCCATGACAAACTGATCTATACAAGTATTTCTCGTTTGAGAAAATTAATTGAGCCTAAAGGAGTTAAGCGTCAGTACATCCTTAGAGGAAAAGATGGTTACACATTTAATCCTCGAGTGAATGCTCGCTTCCACAAAGAGAATGAAGTTGTTAAACAAAACAATATCGGAAATATCGAAATATCTTCTCCTGTTTAGTATCGTTTTTTTACCGATCAGAGGTTTCACGCAAACCTCTGATCGTTTTCTTCTTAAAATTGTCGACAAAATCATATCCGTAAAAGATCTTCATTTTGGACTTCGAAACCTCGAAGCACTGGATTGCGCTTATTCGGGTTCCATCATTCATAATTATTTTGGAAAATCTTTTGTCAAAGAGTGGAAGGCCTTCCTAAAAGAGTTGCCGACAGAATCAAAAGAAATTAGCCGTTATCTTTACCAAAAAGAAGATTTTTTTAAAACGCTTAGGCTCTACTTAAAGCTCATTCGCTACTCAGGCGATCAGCGAGCAGAAATTACTCCGGAACTGAATTCTTTGATGATTGAATCTATGAAAGCAAACAACTGTTCAAAAGACGTTTTCTATAAAGATCGATTAAAAACTAGTTTCTATGACACACTCAGAGCCGAATTGTATTTAAAATCAAGGTATGGAAGTCAGTTAAGCGACTCAAGAAATGCCAGCTCTGTTAAAAACTCCATCGACTTATTTATGGAATCCATGGATAAGCAATTTTATCATGAATATTACCGTTAAAAGGGCCAGTAGCCTTGATCTAGAGTGGGTCAGTCAAGCAGATCAGTACTTTCCTCACCCTTGGACTCTCAAAGACTGGCAGCAATTGAACTCAGACTTGTATTGCTTCGTGGCAGCAAATGCAGAAGGTCCAGTCGGATATGCACTGTTTCGTCATTTACCAGACGATGAACAGACCCATTTACTCAAAATTTACATTTTACCGCATTGGCGTAGAAAGGGCGTCGCCGAGCTTTTATTTGAAGGTTCACTTTTGGCCTTGCCTGTTAAAGAAGTTTTTTTGGAAGTTGGTGAAACTAATCTTGCAGCTCAGAGATTTTATGAGAAGATAGGCTTTAATAAGCTTCATCTCTCTAAAGGTTTTTATTCTGATGGAGAGAATGCCTGGCTTATGCTTTTGACTCGCTGAGTTGCGAAATCGTTTAATTGCGCTTTTGAAACAACTTTGTTAAAACAACTATCTACTCATTAGAGTTTTTATGTTAGTGGAGAAAAAGGGTGGATTTATTCCATCCTTTTTTATTTTATGGATATAGACATTAAGCGTACTGGTTTAGAACAAAAATTTTTTTTAATGTGTGAGCCTGTGGTTATTGAGGCCGGGTACCGCCTATATGATTTAGAATATCTCCCCAACCAACAATTACTCCGTCTCTATATTCAGGATCCTCGCACGGGTTCTGCTGTAATAGAGGATTGTGTAAAAATAGATCATGCTCTTACTCCAGCTTTTGAAACAGAAGAGTGGATTCCAGAGGATATCGTTTTAGAAGTTTCTTCTCCTGGTGTTTATCGACATGTGAGTACAAGGGAGCATTTCCACTTAGCACTTAATGAAATGGTGTTAGTGGTGATCACCGGTTCTCTGACTGATGAGCAAGCGGCCGGAGCTCCGAAAGGAGTAAAAGGTGAGAAAAAGTTTAGAGGGAAGCTTATCTCTGTGGGAGAAGAAGGTTTCTCGATTGAAGTGAAAGGCTTTGAATTAAAATTAAATTATAAACAAGTAAAAAAAGTGAATTTAGACCCGGATTTAAATTCGGTCAGATAAGGGGAGTAGAGAGTGAACTTTTCAGATTTATCACGCGTTATTGAACAGCTTGGAAAAGACCGTGGAATTAAAAAAGAAGTGGTCATCCATGCGATTGAACAGGCCTTCTTAGTCACTGCTCGTAAAAAGTTCGGAATCCAAGGTGAGTATGAAGCTCGCTATAGTGAAGACGATGGAGAAATTGAAATTTTCCAATATAAAAACGTTGTTGATAGCGTAAGAGATTCGATTGTTGAAATTGATCTTGAGTCAGCTAGAAAACTTGATGAAGATTGCGAAATTGGTGACCAACTAGGTCTTAAAATTGAGAACCCAGGGTTCTCTCGTATTGATATTCAAACAGCAAAACAAATTATTTTCCAAAAAGTTCGTGATGCTGAAAGAGATATTCTTTTCTCTGAATTCAAACATAGAGAAGGGGATCTTGTAACAGGTATTGCTCGTCGTTTTGAGAAAGGGAACGTCATCATTGACCTTGGTAAATCAGACGCCGTTCTTTCTAGAAAAGAAATTATTTTTGGAGAGTCTTTCAAACCAGGCGATAGAATTCAGGCCTATCTTTCAGACGTTGTTATGACTAACAGAGGTCCTGAAATTCGACTTACAAGAACATCTCCTATGTTCCTTGTTAAACTTTTTGAAGTTGAAGTTCCAGAAATTGCTGATGGTACAATTGAAATTAAAGCTGCTGCAAGAGAGCCGGGTCATCGTGCCAAGATTGCTGTAGCAACAAGTGATCGTGATATTGATCCTGTTGGTGCTTGTGTTGGTATGAAAGGGTCACGTGTACAAAATATTGTTAACGAACTTCAAGGTGAGAAAATCGATATCGTTCGTTGGAATGCGGATGTAGAAACTTTTGCGAGAGCAGCACTTGCTCCTGCTGAAATTCAATCCATTTCTCAGAATGTTGATGACCATACTCTTGATGTTATTGTTGAAGAAGATCAGTTATCACTAGCTATTGGCCGTCGTGGTCAGAACGTTCGTCTAGCAGCAATGCTTACTGGATGGAAAATCAATATTATCTCTAAAGCTAAGCTACAAGAGAGAGTGAAGTTTGCAGTTGAAAACCTTATCCAACTTCCAAACCTTTCAGAAGCTATTGCACAGGTACTTGTTCACAAAGGGATCATGTCCATTGTTGATCTAAGTGCTGCAAGCCCAGAAGATGTGGCACGTTACCTTGGCCAATCTACTGCTGATGCTCAAAAAATGATCGATGAAGCTCGTGAAGCTTTAAGTAATCCAGATATTAAAGCAGATGTTGATGAAGAAGCAGAAATCGTTTCAGCTTCAGCTGTTCCTAGTCAATCAGGCTTCAAAACTAATGAGAAAACGGAAGTTAAGAAAGAAAGTGATCTTTCTAAATTTTCAGAAGCAGAGAGAAGACTTAGAGAAGAACTTGCTGCTTTTAAATTAAAATAATGAGATTTGTTACTAAAGGATGGAGAAAAGAATGGCAAAAAAAGTATATGAGCTTGCCAATGAAATTGGGGTCGGAGCCTTAGATTTAGTTGAAAAACTAAAGTCGATGGGATTCAGCGTGAGAAATCACATGGCCAGCCTTTCTGCAGAAGAAGAGGCCCAGGCCCGCGCTGCCTTTGAGCCAGCTGGTGGAACTAAACCCGCAGCTCCCCCAAAGAAGACCGCTGTTAGAAAAGTCATTAAGCGTGAAACTAGTGAAACATCTAAGGAAGTCTCTCCAGATTCTGCGACAGTGGTTGTTCAGTCACCAACAGTTGCAGGCGATGAAGAAGCTAAGCCTAAGACGGTGACCGTTAAGAGAAAATCGAAGGCCGCTCAAATCGAAGAAGCTGAAAAGAAAGCTCAAGAAAAAGAAGAAAAAGAAGCTCAGGCCTTGGAAGCTCAAGAGTCTGAAGCTTTAGAAGAGACTCCTGAAGTTGAACAGCCAAAAGCTTCACTAGGTGGTTTAAGAGTAGTGGAGCCAGCTCCACCAAAGCCGAGTGAGCCAGAAGCTAAAGCTGAACGTCCAGCAAAGAAAAAAGTCTATGTTGATGATAAACCTCACACATTCACACCAGTGTATGTTCCAGAGGAAAAAGATGAAGAGACTGTTAAAGGTTCTGCTAAGAAAACAACTGATGGCCGACTAGCTCCTCGTTCTGAAGAAGATGATGATGCTAAAGATAAAAAGCGTATGGGTGAGTTAGCCTCTGCTGCTAAAAAAGCAGTAGCACCAGGTAGCAAAGGTGGACGTGACCTGACGATGCTTCGTGCTGAAGAAGAGATGAAAGTTGCTTCTCAGCTTGTAGGTAAAACGATCTATACAATCGCTAAGAAAAAGAAGGTATATACGGGACCAACTCAAAAAACTCTCATCACTGAGGTAAAAGAATCAAAGCGTGTGATTGAGATTCATGGAGCAGCAACTGCTACTGAACTTGCACAAAAACTAAGTGTTAAGTTTGAACAGTTTGCTAACAAAGTTCTTGAAATCAATCTATTGGTTCGTCCTGATGACTATATCGGAGTTATCCTCGCTGGAGAAATTGCAGCTCTTTGGAACTATCGAGTAGAAGACACTTCTTTTAAAGAAGAGGAAGTTCTTAATAAAGTAGAAAAAGAAGATAAATCAAATCTTCCTCTACGTAATCCTATCATCACAATTATGGGACACGTAGATCATGGAAAGACATCTCTTCTTGATTATATCCGTAAAGAAAAAGTTGCTTCAGGCGAAGCTGGGGGGATCACTCAACATATTGGTGCCTACTCAGTTAAAACGAAGAATGCGACTCTCACTTTCTTAGATACTCCTGGTCACGCAGCTTTCGCGGCCATGAGACAACGTGGGGCCAATGTTACTGATATCGTAGTTCTTGTTGTTGCAGCAGATGATGGAGTAATGCCTCAGACGGTTGAATCAATCAAGTTCTGCCGTAATGCGGGCGTGCCTATTATTGTAGCTGTTAACAAAATTGATAAGCCTACAGCAAATCCTGATAAGGTTAAGCAAGGGCTCATGGAGTTCAACCTTCTTCCAGAAGATTGGGGGGGAGATACTCAGTATGTTCACGTTTCAGCTCACACAGGTGAAGGAATTGATAATCTACTTGAGTCTATTGGACTACAAGCTGAAATCATGGAACTTCGTGAAAATCCAAAGGGTGCAGCTGAAGGAGTGGTCATTGAATCGAAAGTTGAGATTGGACGTGGTCCAGTAGCTACGATTCTCGTACAGAAAGGGACTCTTAGTAAGGGAGATGCTATCGTCGTTGGGGAGACCTATGGACGTGCTCGCTCGCTTATGGACTTCTCTGGTAAGATGTTAAACACTGCAGGGCCATCAACTCCGGTTCAGATTCTTGGATTAAACTCTGTACCTTCTCCTGGCGATATTTTTAACGTTGTTAAGAATGAGCGTGAAGCCCAGAAAATTGTTGAAAATCGTATCAATGAAAGAAAAGAGCTTCTTAATACTTCTGTTGAGAAGAAGAAAGTCTCTCTTGAAGACTTCTTTGCTACAGCACAAAACAACTCTGAAGCTGAGAAGAAAATTCTTAATCTTATCATTCGTTCAGACGTTCAAGGTTCATATGAAGCCATTGTTAACGCTGTCGAAAAACTTGGTAATGATGAAGTTTCAGTTTCGGTTATCGGTGGTGGTGTAGGTGCAATCACTGATAATGATGTGAACTTAGCTGCCTCTACAGGTGGATTTATTCTTGGATTCAATATGCGTCCAGTAACAACTGCTCGTCGTATTGCTGAAGAGAAAGGTGTTGATATCAAAACTTACTCAATCATCTATGAGCTCATCAACGATGTTACTCTCGCTCTTGAGGGAATGCTTACTCCTGAAAAAGTTGAGAAGTATATTGGCCGTGCACAAGTTCGCGATACTTTCAGTATTCCGAAAGTTGGTACGATTGCAGGTACAGCAGTTATTGATGGTAAGATTGAGAGAGGTTGTTCAATTCGCCTTCTTCGTGATGGGAAAATCATCTACGATGGCCGTCTTTCAACTCTTAAACGTTTCAAAGACGAAGTTAAAGAAGTTAAGAATGGTTATGAGTGTGGTATGGCGCTTGAGAACTTCAACGATATTAAAATTGATGACTTAATCGAAGCCTACATAATGGAAGATAAGAAGAGAACATTATCTCATGATATGACTCTTTAAGAGGTAGACGTGGCAGGACGTGGTAATAAGTTTTCAAAATTAAAATATGAAGAGCGTATGCGAGATGAAATTAATCTCGCACTACGCCGCGAGTTTTCCGATGCTCGTTTAGTTAACGTTTCGGTAACTCATGTTGAGTTAACTCAAGACTACTCTCATGCAAAAGTGTATTGGGATACTTTCAATGCATCTACACGTGGTGATGCCAAAGAAGCGATTGAAAGTACTGCTGGAAGAATGAGAAAAATCTTGGCCAGTAAACTGGATGTCCGTCATACTCCAGAACTTCATTTCATTTATAACTCTCAATTTGAAGATGAATTGAAGATTACTCGTTTACTGGATTCAGAGTCTTCGGATGAAGAAACATAAAACTCTTTATCCTCCTTTAGTATTCAATATTTTTAAACCCGCCCGAATGACATCTTACGATGTCGTTCGGCATTTTAAACGCCACCTTCCTCAGGGATTTGGGAAAATAGGCCACTTTGGAACTCTCGATCCATTTGCCAGTGGTGTTTTAATGATCGGGATTGCTGGGGCCGCCAGACTCAACGATTTTATACATGAATATCTTCCTAAAACTTATCTCGCTGTTGGTAAGTTAGGTGTAGAAACTCCAACGGGAGATCTCACTGTAGTGCCTGTACAGATTGATGATTCAAGATTCTTAAAAGAAGAAATTGCTCGTTTACCTAAAGATTTTATCGAAGAAAAACTCAGAGAGAAATTTCTTGGGGACTATTGGCAAGCTCCACACAAGTACTCTGCTGCAAAGTTTGAAGGTAAGGCCCTTCACGAATGGGCAAGAGAAGGTGTGGAGATCAAAAAAGAACAAGTTCTCAGGCATGTCTACGATATCAAAGTTGTAAAATATAAGTTTCCTTATTTAAGTGTGAGAGTAAGAGTAAGTTCTGGGACCTATGTTCGTACTTTGTTTTCAGATTTTGCACAATATCTTGGGACTCTTGGTACTCTCGTTTCACTTGTACGTGAAAGCGTGGGTAATGAAATTCATTTTAAAAAAGCTTTGATTAAAAAAAACTGGCCACAGGATAAAAGCGAAGAGGTCATGAAGTACGCTCTTCCTATAAATAAGGTTCTCCCTTTTCAAGAACTTCATCTAGATGCTCAACAAGAAAAAACTTTCAGGAACGGTGGTTTTCTAAAAGTGAGTGATTTTTCTGATCTTAAGGGAACTTATTTCTGGGCCATTTCAAACGAGTCCCAAAAACTTTTAGGACTCACATATAAAAACGAGAATGAAATTCGACCAAAGATTAATTTTAATTCAGATGAGATAGCTGCTCTCTAAGTTTCATATTACCTTCAACAACTTTATTCCAGCAGAAGTGAAGAAACTCTTCAGAACTTTCGAAAGTTTTAGGATCGACTTCTTTGTGAACAATAATTCCAAGATGCTTACCAGTTTTGATCTTACCTTTATCAGTTAAGATTTCGCATGTGCCATAAAGGCTTGTAGGAATGACAGGAATTCCATTGTTGAAGGCCAAACTCATGAGAGGTGTTTTAATGGCCTCAAAATTTTTAGGAACCCCATCTTTTGAACGAGTTCCTTCAGGGTAATATTGAACGGCCAGTCGGTCTTTAATGAGTCGATCGCGACACATTTTGAAAACTTTCTTTCTTGAACCGCCCTTTGATCTTGAAACTGGCATGGCCCCACTTACCCAAGTAAGAAATCCGATAACAGGAATATAAAGTACTTCTTTCTTCATGATAGGAGGAATCTGAAACATCGTGGCCATCAAAGGGATATCCATAAAGCTTTGGTGATTGGCTATGTAGAGGCCTTTACTCGGATTTGTTTGGAATTCAGGGGATCGATTATCCTCTTGGACGTCTAGGTGGCAGTGGCAGCCCCACTTAAGTAGATATTTGGAGAAAATGGCCCAACCAGGACCAACCAACTTAAGTCGATATCTCAATGGGAATGGCCAGGCAAGTAAACATGCGGGCGTGAGAACAAAACTCAATAAAAAAAGAGTGACAAAAATAGCTTTAATTTGAAGTAATATTGACATGTCGCCATTCTAGCGAAAAACTGACAAAACTAGCAAGAATTAGACGTAAGTTTTCGTTCTAATTGTGTGCTCTTTACGCTATAATTTGGCAGTATTAAACAGTGATAATGTAGGAGATAACAGTGTCAACGAGCTTAATCGCAATGGGAATAGCCCTTTTCTTAGTCATCAACTTAGTTGTGGGCTTGGCCGTAATAAGTTTATTCTTTGGAGCCTTTGAGACACTTTTTGGCAAACCTAAGTTTACATTCTTGAAATCAGTACAAAGTGGAAATATGTTTGCTTTTGGGTTTAAGTGGAATTCAGCCAAAGAGCCGGCAAAAATGGATTTTGTAAAAATCCGTATGTTCAATCCGTTTGGTAAACCAACTCAAATGGAAGTCACTCAAAACTTCGATGGTTTCTCTTCAAGCTTTGCAACTGAAGTAGATATGGGGCCAGGACTTATAAATCTTTTAGGTCAAACTAACTTCGAAAACACTGCGGTTATGATTGAAGTTGGTTCTTCAAAAGATGGAGTTTCTTTTCAGTTCAACATGAAAGGTACTAAGTTCAAAAAGCTTATAGCTGAGGCTGAACTGACTGTTAGTGATTATAAAGAAAAATACAAGCTTGATGCTCCGAAAGTATCTAAGCCACCTATTGATATTCCAGTGAGAAGCTTCATTGCCGACACTGTGCCTGGTAAAGGCCCAGCACTTAAAATTGCAACGAATCCTATCTTTGCAGGAGATTTTGCTGCTGCTGCCGCAGGTGCGGGCGGTGGTGCTGCAGCTGCAGAAGCTGTTCCAACTTTCCCTATTTCAAAAGTTTGGATTGAGCCAGGATGTATCGTTTGTAACGCTTGTGAAGATATCTACCCAGAAGTCTTCGAAGTAACTTCTGATACATGTTTAATCAGAGCTAATGCTCCTCTTGACGATGGTCTAAGAGTGCAAGAAGCAGCAGAGGCCTGTCCTGTTGAAGTCATCAAATTCACAAAAGCCTAAAAAAAAGCCCCTCATAAGAGGGGTTTTTTTTTAGCTTTTAATTTTTAATTTTGTTAGTAATTAAATCACTTTGCATTAGATCTTTCAGGCCTTGCTCGTTTTCCTCCCAAATTTCTTTGAGTGTTTCTTTGTGAGTCTTTAGTTCAGGACATTCGAAAGTAAGAACTGGGCAATTGTATTTTTCCGGTCCATAAGCTCCCAATGAGCCAGGGGTCGGGTAACCGATGTCTGAATCCATCGGATAGTTATTATACTTGTTTAAGAAGATAGCAATGTCCTCACA
>CAYWMU010000053.1:0-14773 GCA_964459395.1 uncultured Bacteriovorax sp. | reverse complement strand
TACTTGCGTTGGTAAGATTGTTCAGTCTCACCAGTGGACTGATGAATTCAAACGTGGGGAAGAGAAAGGCTACTTTCTTTTCGGTGGCTCAACAGTGATCGTTTTAGGTCAGAAAGGACTGTGGAGACCTTCTCTTGATATTCTTGAGAATACGAAGAACGGCATCGAGACTTATCTTCATCTCGGTGATGAAGTAGGTGTCAAACTCTAAGCTTAGCTATAACTGGATAATGATCACTCGGGTAGAGATCCCCTTGATGGGATTTATCCAGATAACTTTCCGTAGCCGTTAATCTTTTATCAGCAAGAATCCAATCAATTCGTGACCCGGCATTTATTTCAGAATTAAATCCATGATGAGAAGTTTCTTCTTCTTGATTGAATTGTTCCCAAGTATCAAAGAGCTGAGGGAAGCAGGAAGTAATTTGTTTTCGAGGTTCACTATCTGGTGAGTCGTTATAGTCACCAAGAAGAATAAGATGATGTTGTGGACTGATAATTTTCTTAACTTCCTGGCAAAGAACTTTTGCCTGCTCAATCCGGGTACTGCCCTTAATATGATCAAAGTGAGTATTCACTAAAAAAAACTCTTTACCACTTCCAATCATTCTTAGAATAATTCCTGTCATGAGACGAGGAAAAGTACTTTCAAAGGATTTACTACCAGCAACATCAGGAGTTTCTGAAAGCCACTTATCAAAAGAGTGGAGAATTTCGAAGGTATTCTTTTTCAGAAAAAAACTAGGATACATTCGCTCAGGGATCCACTCGCGATGAGGGGCCACTAATTCAAAATCAGAAAGAGTTGATTCCATTTCTCTAAGCTGAACTTCGCGTCCTTCCTGAGTAGCTATGATATGAGGTGAGTGTCCTAGCAAAATATCTGCAAGGTAGTTCTTACGATGAGGCCAAGCATTGACCCCATCGTGAGGATTATTAAAGCGAATATTGACTGTTATAACGTTTAAATCCATAACCCATTTTACTCTCTCCTCGAATAGCTTTCAATGACTAAGTCCAATTCTTTTTCCTCATTAACGGTGGTCTTTTTTACCTGAGGCCCCATAGAAGTGATGCACTTGCGATGAATGAGGCCCACTTCAAAATGACCGGAAGAAAGACTTGGTAAATTGAGATCTAGAGTATCAACATAATTCCAAGCATTAACTTGCGGTGATCTTAATTTGAGAAGATCTCTGATGTCGCTGTTACTTAATACTGTAGTACTTGTTGTTTGAGCTTTAGCTTCAGTGAAAGAGCAATCATATGGAAGTTCTCCAATCTGAGTGTAATAAGTTTTTTTGAAATTATGCAGCGTTTGTTTTTGTAAGGTTTTTGACCCTGTGATTTTAACAAAGGAAGCATTGCTAAGTTTTAATGACACTTTTTGACCATTCAGTCTTTTAAGAGAATGAACTTTATATTGGAAATGATTTGAAAAGACTTCTTTCAAATCGTTAGTACTGGAATAAGCAATCTTGTAGTGATTCAAAGAATCTTTCTTAATCCACCAGCTTTCAATATTGTCTCCTTGATCACTGATAAGGTGATCAATGTTAAGAGGTTTAATTTCAAAACTATAATTCGCTAAATAATCTTCGAGACTCTCTCCTAAAATAGTGACGTCATAAGTTTGAAAGTTTTTAACAACTGTTGATTCTTTACGGGGAGAGTTGTTATTGAAAGCTAAGTAAAGATAAGACTTATGGTTAATCATTCGTTCAAGTAGATGGTCATTCATTTTTAAATTACTCTGGTCTATAAAATAATCTTTCCCTTCATCATGAAGGTAGAGATCAATATCTTCAGGTAGAGTGGTCTTAAGTATATATAAGGAATCTGGATCAATATGACTTAGTTCATGAGCGTAGTAACGATTCAGATCCTTACTCTCTTCGAAAAAATCTCCGTTGATCTTTTTACTGACATTGAAATTAATAACATGATTATGGGCCTTAAAGGAAAGCGCTTGTGGAAGAGTTTCGGATTTCTCACTCTGAAGAGAAGAATAATAGAAATCATTTTTAAACCTATTAAGGTTTTTCCCACATCCAGTAATAAAAATTAAAAAAATTAAAAACTTCATATTAACCTGCCACTTCATTGATGAGATGTTGATTCTTTGTCATGCCCCAAAATATAAAGGAACGGTCTTTATAGGAGATATTCTTCTTATTGGTTTTGTGACAGTCGTTGATAAAGTCTTCTAGGTTTTTGAGCATGGCCCGAAAGATTTTTTGATCTTTCTCATTGAGGGCGACCTTAGAAAGGACAAAGGCGTCCTTGGAAGTAAGGAGAAAGTTATCAAATAGCTCACTACTTTCTTGTGCCTTATTAAGAGGATGATTAATTTTACTAATATTTTCAGGAGAAATATTCTTATTGATAGCGTAAGTCGCACCATTAGTCGTCACTATGTTTTTTATGACGAGTGCCTGGAGAGTATTAAAACATATATTATCTTTTAGACCGCAATCATTTTTAATTTCATCATAACACATTTGTTTGTTATCAATAGTTTCTAAGACAAACCGTTCAATTGATGTGATTTTCATATTATCTCCTTAGGCAATAAGATCTTCGTTCTCAAGTGAGAAAGTAGGGCAATGCTTTAGTTCATGATTTTTAATTTTTCTTTCTATTAAATTAATGATTTGTTCGAGATCTTTAATAGAGAGAATTGAAACAGCAACTTTGGTGAGACGATCAATTTCTGTTGAGCTTTTGTTTCCACCACATTGTGTTTTTAGAATGTTTTCAAAAACCTCTAGCTCTTTAACTTTCATCGGTTTTCCATTCATGATTCGGAAAACTCTTGTGATTTGAATTCCTGTTTTTTCAGAAATTGCTTTTAAAGTGTCATGAGGGAAAACTTGGCGATAACGACGGATGACTTCTTTTTCTAATGTACTCATTTTCAAACTCCTTGTTTTGAAAGCACATTAGGCAAAGTCCATGCCAGTTTAGTTGGTGGTTTCTACTTCCTTTAAGATTCGATAGAAGGCAGAGGCAGATATCTTTAATTCTTTTATACAGTTAGTAACTTTACCATTATTTCTTTTCATTGATTCTATAACGGCCATCCTTTCAATTTGATGGATGTATTCCTTTAAACCAATACTTAGAATTTGGTTCACATCACTATTAATAATGGGTTCTTGATTTTTATGGATGAAATCATTGATGTTTTTTGCCGAAATTATTCCGATTCCGGAATCTTGAATTCGTTCTAGGAATTTGAAGAGTTCTCTAGCATTTCCTGACCAGGGAAGATTTCTCATTATTTTGAGAGCTTCGCTCTTGATAATAAACTTGCGGGAACTTTCTTTTATAAACTTTGCCACTAATAGATCAATGTCGGCCTCTCGGTAGCGGAGAGCAGGAATGTTGATATTGATTCCATTTATTCGATAGAAAAAATCTTCTCTAAAGCTTTTATCAACGATCTTCTCTTCTAGATTTTCACAAGTTGCCGTAATGAGCGTGAATTCGATTTTTTGAGGGATATTACTACCTACGGGATAGTAAGTTTTCTCATCAATGGCCTTAAGAAGTTTTTGTTGCATGGAAAGAGACATGGTCCCCACTTCATCTAGAAACAAAGTACCCTTATGGGCAAGGGTGAGTTTACCAACCCGTTCTTTTTCTGCACCTGTAAATGCTCCCTTCACATGACCGAAGAGTTCTGACTCCAAAAGATTCTCGGGGATTTCGGAGCAGTTAATATGGACTAGCTCTCCCTTAGAATTTGATAATTTGTGAATGAGTTTTCCAAGGTGTGATTTCCCCACTCCAGAAGGGCCAGTAATAAAAATATTTCGATTTGAGAAATCAATTTGAGATAAACTTTGAATTTCACTCTTAAGCCCTTCATCCTGTGTGACAAAGTCTCTTTCAAAGAAGAGATCAATTTCTCGTTTTTTATCATCATGGAGAAGCTCAATATAATGGGGTAAGTCTTTGCGGATCTGCTGCTTTGATAGGAAATGCTGGGCCCCTAGATTATAGGCCCTCTCAATGAAATCTTCTTCTTGATGAGAACTTATAACAATGCATTTTGAACCCTTAAGACGAATCAATGGGAGGAGTTCTAAAGAGATTCCGTCCCCTAACTCAATATCTGTCACCACAATATCATAATGATTCTGAGTAATCAGGGCCTTGGCTTCTTTGAAGGAGGAAGCCTCCTCTAAAAGGCCATAACGAGAGAGAATGTCTAAAAGATGAAGACGAAGATATTTATCATCTTCTATAATGAGTATTCTTTTTGTCATGACGAAAATTTAATTCGGAAATAGAATATTTCCAATGAATGTATTCGAAATCCGAATTAATTACAGGGGCCGATCATTATGAAGATAGATATTGTTGCGGATAAAAATTTAGCATGTATTAAGGTTGCTGAACTCATTCACCAACAAATTATTAAGAAACCATCTTCAACTATTGGACTTGCCACAGGTAATACCATGACAGGAGTTTATAATGCCTTTAAGGTTCTTGTGGAGAAGCACCAGACTGATTTGGCCCAGGTCAACTTTGTTATGCTCGATGAATACTGGGATATTGATATTAGTCATCCAGCAAGCTTCAAGTCTTACCTTCTCAATGCTTTTGCAGGAATAAAAGTTGAAACCCATCAGTTTCATTTCCATAAGGTAGAGCTCCCTCCAGATGAGGCCTGTGCTTATTATAATAATAAGATTCAAGAACTCGGAGGAATTGATCTGCAACTTCTAGGGATTGGAGTTAATGGTCATATTGCTTTTAATGAACCGGGGACAAGCTTTGAGGGTACCACCCATGTCATTAAGCTTACGGAGTCTACAATTAAGGCCAATGAAAAAGATTTCAAAGGCGCCTTTCCTACCATGGCCATTACCATGGGGATAAAAAACATTATGGACGCAGCTTCAATTATTATGCTCGCTTTAGGAGAGACTAAAGCCGAAGTAATGAAGAGAGCACTTGAAGGGGAAGTGAGTGAAGACTGTCCTGCTAGTATTCTTCAACGTCATCCTTGTCTTGAAGTGGTTTTAGATAACGAGGCGGCTCAGCTTATAGAGCTAAGGTCTGAAGTATAATCAAGAATCTGTGGAGCTAGCTTTTTCATTTCTCCATCTACAACTTGGTATCCTTCGTAAAGATTACCGAAAGCAAAGTCAGGAGCTGCTGAACCCAATACGGCCACTTTCTCGGCTCCTCTTCTAACACTGTTAACTTGATGTGAGGCGAGGCGAAGGTGGTAAGGATTTCTTTCGACTTCACCAATGTGTTTTTCAAGAGCATTAAATTGAAGTGTGAAAACTTCACGTGTCACTTCAACTAGAAGATTCGGTTCTTCAAGTTCACCCCAAAACTCACTCATGAGAAGAGTGCCGTTAAACTTTGTTCTCTCTATAAGTTTGAGAGTAAGTTCAGCTGTTTTGATGTGAGCGGGATGATGATCTTTTAAGTGAGGACAAACTAAGAGATTAATATTTTCTGCTTTTATAATTTTACTGAGTTCATCTAGTTTCTTTTCCCAATCATCACTTAGAACTTCTGATTTAAATCCAAGAAGAGCGCAAGCTTCTTTAAATTCTTTTTTTCTCTCTTCTTGGCGTGCCTTGTTTGATCCGAGAGTGATGGCAACTGCTGTGACTTGCGCCTGATTTTCAAGTTGAAGTCTCAAAGGAGCAGACGCCATTAGACATTCATCATCAGGATGAGGAGCGAGAATAAGAATATTAATTTTCTGTGGAGACTTAAGTGTAGAAGAGTTTATTTTAAAAAAGTTTTCATAAAAACTGATAAAGCTTAGTGCTGAAGGAATCATACTAGATACGAGTCATAGTTGTTAAAACATAACAAAATGCGAGAAGAATCAATACTGACTTAATCATAGAGTCCTCAAAGAAATGGTTTAAAACATGACTCTAGCAACGAGGAAGGGAGGTCGTCTAGATGCCAAAAACACGACACCTAGACCCCTTGTTTTTAATGAATTTAATTAGTTACGTTTATAGTCGTCCTGGAGTCTCACAATATCGTCTTCTCCAAGATAGTTTCCAACCTGCGCTTCAATGATGATGAGCTCATCTTTTTGATTATTGGCCAGACGGTGTTTGGCCTCTTTAGGGATGTAAGTTGACTGATTTGTGTGGAGGTCGAAGGTCTCTTCTCCGACAGTTACAGTTGCGATACCTTTCACCACAATCCAGTGCTCGGAACGATGGTGGTGGTACTGAAGGGAGAGCTTCGCCCCTGGATAAACTGTAATCTGCTTTACTTTGTATCCGGGAGTATCATCCAGGACAGTGTAAGTTCCCCAAGGACGATGGGCCGTGGTGTGAACATTGGCCATCTCTGGATTAATCTTCTTAACTTCTGCCACGAGATCTTTAACTTTTTGAGTAGAACCTTTCTTGGCAATAACGAGTGCATCTTGAGTATCTACAATCATGAGGTCTTCAATATCAATAGTTGAGATCAAACGATTGTGAGAGATGACTAGGTTATTTTTAGAACCAAGATGGATGGCCGAATTTGCTTTTGTATTTCCGTCATTATCTTTTGGAAGAGCATCATAAAGAGAATCAAATGAACCGAGATCACTCCAGCCAATATCACTTGGTACCACATTTACGTTTTGTGATTTTTCCATCACCGCGTAGTCGATACTTTCAGAACGAATGGCCTTCATATCTTCCATATTGAGTCTCAGGAGGTTCTCTTTTCTAGCGTTATTAAAACAGACAAGAGAAGCCTCATAAATATCAGGAGAATATTTTTTCAATTCTTCTAAGTAAGTCTTTGCTTTGAAGCAGAACATACCGCTGTTCCAAAAAAAGTTTCCGGCCTTGATATAAGCTTCAGCAGTTTTTTGATCAGGCTTTTCTTTAAATGATGTTACTTCGAGACCACTGGCCTCAATATAGCCGTAACCTGTTTCAGGGTAGGTGGGTTTAATACCAAAAGTAACGAGCTTATCATTTTTTGCTAGTTCTTCTGCTTGAGCTACCACTTGTTCATAGGCACGTTGATCTTGGATGGTATGATCGGAAGGGACCACAAGAAGAATTTCTTCCGGATCACTGGCAAGTGCGGCCAAGGCAATGGCAGGAGCTGTATTTCTTCCAGCTGGCTCTAAAATAAAATGGATGTCTTTTTTTATTTTTAATTCTTCCCATTGATCAAGGCCCAGAAAATATTGTTCCTGATTAATGACAATGGAGTAAGAAGCATTCTTAAAATTATTACGTTTAAGTGTATGTTGAAACAAAGAAGCATTATCAAAGAGCTTAACAAACTGTTTAGGAAAGAGAGAGCGTGATACTGGCCACAGTCTTGTTCCTGAACCACCACATAAGATAACAACTTTCATATATATCCTCTTTTAATTAAATACCTAAGGTCGCAGATGCCATCGTAAAGTAGATAAGTAGTCCTGTAATATCCACAATGGTTGTAATGGCAGGACTTGCTACCACGGCCGGGTCACCACCGAATCGATTTACGATAAGGGGAAGGGAAGCTCCAATAACGGCAGAGGTAATTACTTGGATCGCAATTGCTATGGAGATAATAAAGGCTACGTACTCAACGGTAAAGGTTTCTGGAAATGTAGAGTGAAAAGAGAGAAAAGCAATTTTCACAAAAGTAAGAATGGCCACGCAAACAGCAAGCATAAAAGAAATCTTAGCTTCTTTAAAAATGATTTTGGGCCAATCTTTGATGGTCATTTCACCTAAAGAGAGAGCACGGATGACAACAGTAGCCGCTTGAGAACCAGTGTTACCACCAGTTGCGGCCATCATCGGCATATACATAGCGAGAATAATAAAACTCTCTAATACCCCTTGGTACTCGTTGATTATCATTCCAGAAAGAATTCCTACTGCCGCTAAAGAGACGAGCCATACCACTCGACGTTTAAAATGCTGAAAACTTGGGGTTGATAAATACTCCTCTCCATCTTCAGAGGGCATGATACCCATGATTCTTTCGATATCTTCTGTGGCTTCTTTTTGGATAATATCAATGGCCTCAACGTTTGAAACAATACCTACAAGTTGATCAAGAGAATTAAGAACCGGAATAGCAGCAAGGTCATAACGGTCAATTTTCTGAGCAACGGACTCTCGGTCTTCATTCACTTCCGCAGAAACAAAGTGCTCATTGATGAGGTCGTAAACTTTTGTTTTAGGATCGGCAAGAACGAGATCTTTAAGAGTAACAAATCCTTTTAGAACCATGGAATGATCTACTACATAAATGTAGTAGATCATATCCTTTGAGGGAGCATCTGTTCTAATTTTAGTAAGGGCCTCTGTAGCCGTCATATCCGCAAAAATGGTTGCAAAGTCGGTGGTCATAATACCACCGGCCGTTTCTGGCGGATAAGCAGAAAGGATGATTACGTCTTCGCGAGTCTTTTTATCAAGATAAGGAAGAAGCTCAATTTGTTCTTCTTGAGTAAGTTCTTGGTAAAGGTCGGCGCGTATGTCCGAGTACATTTGTCCAAAAATATTGGCAAATTTTCGTCTATTGAGTTTATTGAAAAGCTCGAGTTGAAGATCTAAAGAAAAGTCCGAGAAAATCCGTCCCTGATCTTCGGTATCAAGTTCATCTAAGTAGCGCATCACTTCTTCGATGGGGCGCTCTTCCATGAAGTCGGCGACATCCATAGTCGGGAGTTCTTCAAACATCTCCACGAGCTCGGCCGTCTTACCTTGTTCAGATAGTTCTTCTAGAATTTCCTGGTTTTCAGGTTCAAGATTTTCGTTTTCTTCCATATCTTTTCTTTTTGTATAATTCTACCTGAATTGGTTATCTTGGAAAGGCTCCCTTCTAAGGGCGTTTTTTCCTCATAGAGGAAAGCTGAGCTTTATCATAAAATGTGAGACAGCAATCAATACAATAAGAGTCTGAGGATGGCAAACCTTGCAATACATAAATTTCGTTTCCCACAGGGATTACGAAGCTTAGAGAATCAGGAATTTTCTTTTTCTGATTCTGTTAATGAACTAGTAGATCAGCTTGTTATGGCCGATCATGTTCTCATTCTTTGCGGTCTTTCATCCAAAGAAGATCTTTTGCAAATTATAAGCTTTTATCAAAAAAAGAAACAAGCTCTAAAAGATATTCCTCACTCCATTATTCTAGTGGATTTCCAGGATGATAAAAAGCTTCTGGAAGCAGCGGAGCGTCTTTCCCTGGATAAGGTTTATAAAGGGAAGAACTACCTTGAAACTGAAAGTGAAATTCTAAGTGGGATTGTTGAGAAGATAAATGCCAATCTAGGGAGGCTAGCTAGTCACCAAACTTATGAAGATCTTTTCTCCACAGATAAAGTTGTTTTAAAGAAAAATACCCGACGTCGTCTTTACCCCGTGGACCAAGAGAGCATTATCGTGAATCCTGAAGCCATTGAAGTTATGGTAGAGAGTCCGGTGGTAAGTTTTAAAATCTATGAAGGTGAAAAACTTATCGATTCAACTTTTCTTGATTACTTTGATCGAGAGGTTTATCTCAAAACAAAAGTTCTTCCAGAAGATAATAATTTAATCTTAGAGTTTAAGTTTAGTTACCTGAATCAAAAAAAAGGAATTAGGCTTAAAGCAGAAGTCATTAATATCGAAGAAGACGACGGCGAGTATCAGTTAACATTGAAGATTGAAAGCCACTTGAAAGAATTTGAACTCATGCTAAAAGTGTTTCAAGCTCGAGAAAAGAATATCTCCCTTTTCCTGAAGAAGGTGAAGGGGTATTGATGAGAACAGATAGAAAAGAAATATTTAGAAAGTTTATCGAAGAAAATGAAGTTCTTATCATTGATAAGAATTCGAGTTCTCGAAACCGACTGATGAAAATTTTCTATGATCTAGGTGCCAAACGAAATATGCTTCATACGGCAAGTCACTTAGATGAAGCTCTCGAGATCTATGGATCAAGGAATGTCGGAATTATTCTTTCAGAGTATATGATTGGAGGTGGTTCGGGCTTTGATCTTTTTAAGAACATTAGAAAAAATCATCCTGGAAAAAAGTTTCCATGCCTGATTCTTGTGACTTCGAATATGTCTCAGACCGTGGTGGCAAAAGCGGCAGAAGAAGATGTAGATAGTTTTATTATCAAGCCTTACACCATTCAAAGTATTCATGAGAATCTTCTTTCCACTATAACTTTTAAAATTAACCCGCCTGAATACATTAAGAGAGTAGAAGAAGGTAAAACCTTCTTGAGTCGAGCTCAGTTTGATGAAGCTATTCGTATTTTTAAAGAGGCCATAGGTTTAAACGAAAAGCCCAGTCTTGCTCTTTTTTACTTAGGTCAGGCGAACTACTTGAAGAGAGTCTATGAAGGGGCGGAAATCTCCTATGAGACAGGACTCAATTATAATGATCTTCACTTTAAATGTTTGATGGGGCTTTATGATCTTTATCGTGAAGAAGGTAAGCACAACGAAGCCTATCGCATTGTAAAAAAGATTCTGGAGTACTTTCCCACAAATACCGAAAGATTCGCTCAGATTATACGTTTAGGGATTCTTACAAGAAGCTTTGATGACTTTGATCGTTTCTATGATGTTTATAAGGACTTGGAAGAAAGGGATTTAGAACTCACGAAGATTTTAGGAGCAGGTCTATATATAGCTGGGAAATATTATTTAACCATGGGGCATCCTGATCGCGCCTTGAGCTTATTTGATAAGGTTGCTGTTTCATGTTTTGAATTCCCGCAATATTTGCGCTCCATTATTACTCTTTTAATCAGTTACGATATGGTGGACGAGGCCCATAAGTATCTTCGTCGCTTCCCGGCAGGAAGTATGGATACCGAAGACTTCAGAGTTTCTTCATTTCTTATTACGAGTAAGCAGATTACGGATGTCGATCAGATCATTAAACTGGGATTAGAGCTCTTCAATCTCGGATTTAAAGATAGAGACATGTTCATGACTCTTATCGATTTAATGAAAGAAAAAGAATATAGTCCTTCTACTATTGAAGATGTAGAGGCGAAACTCAAATTACTTGATCCTTAATATAACTTTTTATTTCTTCCACATCATCTTTTGAAACGTCTAATAGAAAATCTTTCTTGGGGTAGGTGGCAATGGCTATTCCTTCTTCACACTTTCCTAAACAACCGCTCCGAAAGATTTTTACATTCTTTCCAAAGGTATCCTTTGACCATCTCTTTAGTTGATCAGTAACTTCTTTTCCACCTTTATGAAAACAGTCCTCACCATTATCCCTTCTATGATTGCAAATATAAACTTCAATGTTTGAAATCATTTTTTCTTTTTTCATACTAATCCATTTACGATTTTATCGAGTAAGGGGCCAGTCACAGTGATGACTGCGTTTTCTGGTTTAGAACCACCTGGCCATGTGCTGGTATATTTCTTTTCGGTACTTGAGGTCTCACCAGGATGCTGAACTGAGAGGAAAAGAGTTTTGAAATCGCTATCAAACATAGGGCCAGTTAATTCTGCATCAATAGGTGCATTGGCCACTCGAATGATTTCTCCCGATTTTCGTAGGAAGACAAATAGAGAATTATTTCCAAAACTTTTATAAGGTAATTTATCTTTGTCCCAACCCGCAATATCAGTCGTAAACCAAAGGTTTCCAACTTTATCAAAGATCATATTATCTGGAGAACTAAACCCCGTCTCCTTTCCTCCGGCCAAGAACTCTTCAGACTTAAAGGTGAGAGATTCATAATCCCCATTGTCTTCAGTTATTTTTAGAATAGATCCATGAAAGTTGAGCTTAGGTTTATTATTTGTTAGTGCCACAAAAATATTACCACTCACTGGATCGAATTCAATATCTTCTGGTCGGGCCAAGGGAGTTGCTCCGACCATTTTCGCCGCTTCTCTTACATAAACTTGAACATTGGTTTGAGTCTTGAAGCGCTCTTTGAGTTTAGGCTGCTTTTCAATATCAAGGCTGATCCATCTTCCATTCTTTAAATCTGCAACAAAAAGTTCGCCCTCGGAAAGAGAATCTTTTCTTTTTGAAATGAACTTATAAAGATGTTCATCATTTTTATCATCGCCGGTGTAGCTAACTGCATGACCTTTTTTTGAAACGATGGTTGCCGCACATTCATGGGCACATCTTCCAAGGGAGACAAGTTTCTTTGCTGAGCCAGTCATAGGGTTAACTTCAACTACCCATCCATAATGCTCAGGGGGATGGTTGTAGAAGCGCTCCCATTTAACCCAACTTTTATCAGTAGGCTTTTTATCAAAGTTTCGATCTCCCCAATAGTTATCATAATTCTCTTCACAGGTAAGAATGGTTCCCCAAGGAGTGATGGAGCCAGCACAGTTGGCCATGGTTCCAATGGCAATATGACTATTCTCAATTTTTTCTTTCCATTCAAAAGGAATAGGAGTGTTGGCATCAAGTCGTCTGTTATATTTAGAATTCTTAATAACTTTCCACTGTCCCTTTTGACGAGTTATTTCAAGTAGGGAACCTCCAACGAGAGTGCGTTCAACATCAATATTTTCCTTTGTGCGCTCCCATCCTTTAATCATATAGGGATCAACATACTCGTGATTCACCCAAAGAATAGCTCGATCTTTTTCCAATGGAAAAAAGGCAATATAGTCGTTGTTAAAACCGAATTCTAGTTTAGGGGCAATGAGCTCACGCTCTTTGATGAGAATTTCATAATGCATTCCTTCAATGAACTCAAGTCGATCAAGTCGACTAACTGAGAGACCCTTAATCTTTTTGGCGGAAGGAGTGTGGGTGTTACAAGCATTGAGGTTAAGAAATTGGGCACCAACAGTGCTTAAGCCTAAAAATTGCAAAAATTCTCTTCTCTTCATAAACTACCTTTTTATTTGAAAGGAATGATATAATGAGACATATGAAATACCAAATTCCACTTTTAATATTTGATCCAGATTGTCCACTTTGTCTTCGTTTCAAACAGGGCCTTGAGCTTATGAATAAGGAAATCTCCTTTGTTCCACTAACGGATAAAGAAGTTTTTAAGACCTTTCCTATTCTCAATGAAGAAGAATGTCATCTTCAAGTTCATCTCCTAGTAAGCGAGGATAAGGTTCTTAAAGGGCCAGAAGTGATAGACTATCTCCTTGAGAGTACGCCGATGGTTTCTAAACTCGCCTGGCTTCTTGATAATCCAGCAGGGGATAAGATTAAAGATTTCTTCTATCAAAAGGTTGAAGAACTTCGTGAAATAGTCAAAGAAAAACAAAGCTGCACCGACTGCCGCTAACCGCTAAAAGGTACGCCGTACCTTTTGGATATGGGCGGGAGTGGTGCCGCAGCATCCACCAAAGTAACTAATGGGGTATTGGGAAATAAGTTCTTTTCCTAAACGTGAAAACTCTTCAGGACTCAACTTCTCTTTACCAGTATTCGGTTTGAAGTAAATTTGGTAATGAGGCGGGATCATTTTTAAAAGGTCTTCTGCTTCATTAAAACCATCAAGACAATTTAGTCCAACGACAGAGATAGAATACTGACTTAAGTGATTTATGACCTTCTCAAAATCATGAGGTCTTAAACAAAAAGAAAAAATAGGATCTAAGTGGTGGTAAAGATCAATAATTTTCACAGCAGTTTTTAAATCAAAAATTGTTTCAAAAACAAACCTAGTTTCTTTGTCTTTAAAAAAATCAAGAATAAGAGAAGCGTTTGCCTCAGGTCCAATGCTCACAAATTTATGAGAAGGAAGATCTTTAATGATATTCCAAGCCGCTTCACATTGAGGCTGAGTCTGAGCATTAAAAGTATGAGTTAACAGAACCTCTGAACCAGCTTGAAGATAATCTAGGTGAAGCTTTTTTATAACTTCAGGTTGTGTGATATTGAGATCTTCAAAAGGTGGACGAAACCCTTTTTGTAAGAGGTTTGTTCCCATTGCACCATCTAGAATGAGAGGTTTGATACTCATGGGTTCACCATAAAATAAAAGCCGCTTAAGAAAAAGACAAAAGCTGCTATTAAGTAAAAATTAGGAAGCTTTTTGTAGTAAATGCATTCGATGATCGAAACCCACACAGGGCCAGTTATTGAAATTGAAGTGAGAGTACCTAAGTGAGCGTGTTTAACCGCGGTTAGGTAAAGTGAAAGGGAAACAAAAGTTCCACAAATACAGGCACCGATGAGAAGTAACTTTTCTTTTACTTCTAAGGTGAGAGTTGATTTAAAGAATTCAATATAGCCCTTGGGACGAATAAGAATAAAACCTGTCATGGCCCCTAAACATCTTATGATATTAACTTGAAAACTATGGAGTTCATTCTGATATTCAAATGATTCTCGCGTGAGAATAATTCCTCCTGCATCGAGAAGAATTCCTAAAAGAGCAAAGCTAAAGCCCTTAATTCCCCATGAACCTGAAAGTCCTTTTTTCTCCAACATAAAAACAAAAACGCAAATGATCATACAGATAACTGCAAGAGTTTGGTTAAAGGTAAATGTTTGATTGAAAAAAAAGAAACTATAAATACCAAGTATCAGAGGAACGAAACTAAACATGACGAGTGTGCGTGCAGGCCCCAAAACAGGGAAGGCTTTAAAGAGCATTAAATCCCCAAGGCATAGACCAATTAAACCACTTAAAAATAAGTAAGTAAAAACAGTAAGGTTTACGTCAACCCAAACCCCTGTAACAAAAGTGGCAACACTAAAGCAGGCCAGAGCAATGAGAACCTTGGCCTGATTAATCCAGAAAGAAGAAAACTTTATGGAAAAATAACTAAAAAAAATAGTAGATGTTGAAAAGGCGAGATTAG
>CAYWMU010000052.1:12509-14803 GCA_964459395.1 uncultured Bacteriovorax sp. | reverse complement strand
ATTCTGGATTTATGAGAGTGCTGGCCGTGCCAGTTTTCTAATTCTTCTTTCTTATGTCCAATGACTACTCCGATATCAAGTTCGAGTTTCATTGCTTGGGAGAATTCTAATACCGCATCAAGAACGTAATCGATCAGTGGTCGTCCTAAAGAGTGAACCAGTGCTTTGGGTGTGCTGGTTTTCATTCTTGTACCTTTACCAGCAGCTAAAATGACAACTCCCATACTCTTCATACTTGAACCCTTTGATCTGTTAATATCGCTAATACAGCACTTTAGCGGAAATAAAATTTTAGTAACAATTTAACTCAGTTATTACAGTAAAAAAATCTTCATTTTAACGCAATTTCTTTTAAAGCCTTTGCAGCATTTTCCCGATGTTAGAAGTGTAACGTATGTTTGATGACCCCGCACGCTAGGAGTAAAAATTTATGGTGACAAATTACGAGGGAGAAGCAATTGAGTTCAAGGACACCCTCCCTTTATTACCTGTTCGCGATCTTGTTGTTTATCCGTTCATGATCCTTCCACTCTTTGTCGGGCGTGAAACTTCTATCAATGCTGTTGAAGAAGCTTTAAATAACACTGACCGTCTTATTTTACTTGCCTCACAAAAAGACATTGCTGCCGAATCACCTGCCCCATCTGAGATTTATGAAATGGGAACAGTGGCCATGATCATGAGAATGAGAAAACTTCCTGATGGAAGAATTAAAATTCTCATTCAAGGATTGGCCAAAGCACGCATTACTGAGTTTGTTGGCACTGAACCTTTTTATCAGGTCAAAGTTGATAAGGTAGAAATTCCAGAGAACCATGCTTCAGAAGCAACTGTGGAAGCTTTATCACGTAGTGTGAAAGCAAACTTAGAAAAAGTGATTTCACTTGGTAAAGTTCTTTCACCCGATATCCTCATGGTACTAGAAGACATTCAAGAACCAGGGCGACTCGCAGATCTTGTTGCTTCAAACTTGAACCTTAAAGTAGCTGATGCACAAAAAGTTCTTGAGACCTTAGATGGTTGTGAACGTTTGTCTCATATAAACGATATTCTTCTAAGAGAAGTTGAAGTCCTTGAACAACAAGCTAAGCTTCAAGGAAGTGACCATCTTAAGCAGCAGAAAGAATTCTTCATTCGCGAACAAATTAAAGCGATGAAGCAAGAACTTCAGAATGAACCAGACAAGAATGATGACTTCGCTGAAATTCGCGAAAAACTAATGGCGAGCAACCTAACAGAAGAAGCTCACAAAGAAGCTATGAAGCAACTTGGTCGCCTAGAGCGTATGCATCCAGACTCTTCTGAGTCTAGCATCTTGCGCTCATATCTTGAATGGATGTGTGATATTCCTTGGACAGAGGAGTCTCAAGAAGTAACTGACCTTAGCTTTGCTAAAGAAGTACTTGATGAAGATCACTTTGATCTTGAAAAAGTCAAAGAACGTATTCTTGAATATCTTGCAGTTCGTACTCTGAAGGGTGGACATGCCAAAGGGCCAATCCTTTGTTTCTCAGGTCCTCCTGGAGTGGGTAAAACTTCTCTTGGTAAATCCATTGCAAAAGCGACAGGAAGAGAGTTTGTTCGCATTGCCCTCGGTGGAGTAAAAGATGAGTCTGAAATTCGTGGGCATAGACGTACCTATGTAGGCGCGATGCCAGGACGCTTTATTCAGGCGATGAAGCAATGTAAAACGATTAACCCGATTATCCTTCTTGATGAGATTGATAAACTTGGTTCTGATTTTAAAGGGGACCCTGCTTCAGCAATGCTTGAAGTTCTTGACCCTGAACAGAACTGCGCTTTTAGAGATAACTATCTAAACGTAAACTACGATTTATCTAAAATCATGTTTATCGCTACGGCAAACGTTTTAGAACAGATTCCTGGACCTCTAAGAGACCGTATGGAAATCATCAATCTTTCTGGGTACTCTCAGGAAGAGAAAGTTCAGATTTCTAAAAAGTATCTCATTCCAAAACAAATGGATGAGCATGGAATTACTGATGAACATATCGAGTTTACTGATGAAGGTGTAGAAGCCGTTATCGCCGGCTATACTCGTGAAGCGGGACTTCGTAATCTAGAAAGACAAGTTGGTGCTCTTTGCAGAAAAGTTGCACGTAAAATTGCTTCTGGAGAACATGGTAAAACTCATATCTTCTCTTCAACTGTTGAGGAGTTACTTGGACCTCCAATGTATTCACGTGAGGATTCAAATGAATACGATGAAGTTGGAGTGGCTACCGGTCTTGCATGGACAGCGGCAGGAGGAGAAATCCTTCATATCGAAGCTA
>CAYWMU010000052.1:0-12499 GCA_964459395.1 uncultured Bacteriovorax sp. | reverse complement strand
GAAAGGTCGTGGTATTACTTTAACAGGTCAACTGGGCGAAGTAATGAAAGAATCGGCCCACGCGGCTTTCGGGTTCATTAGATCCCGTGCTGCTGAACTAGGAATTGATGAAAAGATCTTCGAAGAGAATGAAGTTCATATTCATTTACCAGCTGGTGCGATTCCTAAGGATGGGCCAAGTGCAGGTATTACTCTTGCAACGGTGATGGTCTCTCTTCTTACTAATAGCTATATCTCGAAAGATATTGCGATGACTGGTGAGATCACCTTAACAGGTAAAGTCTTACCTGTCGGAGGAATTAAAGAGAAGGCATTAGCTGCGATGAGAGCTGGTATTGAAACCATTATCATCCCTTGGAAAAACCAAAAAGATGTTTTAGAAATTCCTGCTCACTACCGTAAGAAATTAAACTTTGTTCCGGTTAGAAATATTCAGGAAGTACTCAGCATCGCTCTGGTTGACTGGAAAGGTCAGTTAAACATGGACCACCATAAGCGCAAAGAGAAAGAGCCTGAAGCGAAAAAGACTCCTACTCCACGCAATGGTCATGCAGCCGCTTAAACTTTAACTTACAAGGCCCCTATTCAGGGGCCTTTTTCTTTTCATCTTCTTAATTTCTGATATGCTTTTTACATGGCCAATCAATTTAAAGTATTAATTGTAGACGACTCATCTTTCTCTAGATCTCACTTAACAAAACTCGTAACCAATGCGGGACATATCGTTGCAGGAGAAGCCTCTTCTGGAGCAGAAGCTTTAAGTATGCTTAACGAAAAAGATGTAGATGTTGTCGTTACTGATATTGTGATGCCCGAGATGACCGGCATTCAGCTCACTGAAAAAATCAGTAAGAGCTTCTCAGATATCTATATCATCGTCGTCTCTTCGTTATCACAAGAACATGTTATCTTAGAGGCCATCTCAGCAGGAGCAACAGACTTCATTCCTAAGCCAGTCACCCAAGAACAAATAAATGATTCTTTGTTAAAAATTTATAAAATGACAAAGGAAAACTAGAGGATTGAATCAATGGATATCGACAAGAATATTGAAGTTGAACAGCTAGAAGAAGTTACTATCCTCTACGACGTTAGACTCATCAATGCTCATGATCTTAACCCGAGAACCTCAAAAGACAATTTATCAGCTCAGTTTGTTCTTTCAGGGGAAGTCCGCGGAGTAATCAATTGCTATCTTTGTTTAGACAATAAAGACTTAGGTCATACTGATCGCAATTACTTGTTTCCGTTATTTATCGAATCGATGAATATACTTATTGGGAAACAAATGAGTCTTGACCCAGTCTTAAAGAACTTAAAAATGAATTTATCGACTCCGAGAATCAGTCTCAACCCTATCACTGTCAATACTTCGGGTGTTCATCCTACTCATCTCTATAATTTGCAGTTAGATGAAACCTCTTATGATGTACTTATTCAATATAGCCTTGAAATGATGAACTAATTTATGTTTAAACTTATCCGTCTTTCTATCACTACTTGTTTTCTTATTGGTTTTTTGTCACTGACTTATGAGGGAAAACCTTTTTTCTTATTTGTTTATAAATACTCTAAGCAAATAGTTAATCCTGCTCAAAAAAGCACACAAGAATTCCTTCGGATTGGCTACCATCGTAGTCTCGATTTCAGTAGACAGTTTTTCAACAATAATTTACCAGTGAAAGATGCTCTCGACTATCAACTTTCTGCTCCTGATAGACAGGAGCAAGAAAGTTATTCAGATGAGGATATAAACGAACTTGATGACATTTTTGGCAACTAGCCTTTAATAACTGAAGATGACGAGCTAGGCTTTTTGCTTTGAATATCAGTTTTGATGATCTTCTCTCTATTCTCTGACTGGGCAATGCACTCTGTATCTACCTGAGTAGCGAAAGCCTGAAAACTCATCATCATTAAAATTAAAGCTACTAATTTCATAAATCCCCCTATGAAAGTTCTTACATATTACCTTTCAAGTTAGAGGCCAAGTTTTTAAGTTGTAAGCTGTGGTTTTTAGATTGTTTGAATGAATAAATTTTTGACAACTGAAAAGGGCCTGATCACTTTCAGGCCCTTTCGTTGTTTGAGTGTAATTAGCCTCTAACAGCTGTGCTAGAAGATGGTTTCTTAATTTGCTTTGTTTGCTCCAAATTCGCCTTTGGATTCACTCTTTCGTTGGCCTCTTGCATTTGGATACATTCAGTATCTGACTCTCCCATTGATGCATAAACGCTATTAGTAAGAAGAGCTGAGAAAAATAAAAAGCTAAAAATTGTTTTCATACATACCCCCATGTATTTTTCCTATATATAAAGCAAGAGGGATGCCAAGTTTGAGGGTGAGTAAGTGCTTGAATGTTGTTATTAAGCTGTAAACTTTTTTGACAGTTGATTGGAGTTTGAACGACTAAGAAATAGACAAAAAAAAAGGCCCACTGTTTAGTGGGCCCTTGGAAATCAAATTACATTAAGAGAATTACTGAGAAACCGCTTTAGAACCACGTTTTCCTTTCGATTTCGCTTGAGATGGCGACTTATCAGGAATGTATCTATCACCATTGGTTTGCGTTCTTAGACACTTCCCGTTCTCGATTAGACACGTTTTACACTCACAATCTTTTAGATCTGCTTCTCCAAGACCTGAGTTAGCAAAAGCGAATCCTGAAACTGCAAAAACAAATGTTAAAATTAAAGCTTTCATATTCCAAACTCCTTACATATTTAGATTTACGCCAGCTGGCTTAACGATCGTAAGAAGGTTTTGAAAAGCTTGTGTCACTTGTAGCGCCATTTTATGGCCCGCACTCGACTCTACCTTCTTAATTTCACCGTAGTTATCGTAGGCAACGTTAATCTTACCAACTTTTTCCATTTCAATTTCAACTGGCTTTCCTAAAGCATTGTATTTGAAAGCTAGTGTTCTTCTATTCGTAGCAGACTCTTGATCTACCATCTTAGAAATCTTCCCTTTCGAATCATAGATAAGGAATACAACTTTACCTTTATCATTACTCGCTTTAACTAGGTTACCCTTAGCATCGTATTCAAAATTTGTTGTCCCTTCGTTATTTACAACTTTAGAGATCTTTTTGATCTTATCATTGTACTCAATGTTAACAAAATCACCTTTTGAAGATGTCTTTTTAACTAGAAGACCTTGCGGGTTGTACTCAAAGTTTGTTACGTGGCTTCCTCTGGCAATTTTAATTGGCAGAGAATTATCCGCATAGAAAGTCTCTGTGCGGATACCATTGATTTCAGTTAGGATTCTGTAAGTGTACCGAGATCCATCTTGCTTAGCTTTGATTTCATACTCATAGCGGTTAGCAACCGGCTTACCATCAAAGCCTGGCTTGGTAACAATTGTCCAGTAATGGTCATCTGGTTTAGCAGAATTAGCACCATACTGGTATTTAGTTTGTTCGCCATTTCTATCAGTTACACTTGTAACAAAGAACGTCTTTGGGTCATAACCTACTTGTAAAGATGTCTTATCACTATAAGAGATCTTCGTAAGGTTGTGAGATCTGTCATAAGCAAATTCATAAACGTTATCACCAACGTCTTTAGTATAAACAAGATCATTATCTTGATATTTATAAAGAGCTTTTTTATCTCCAGCTGACCAAATTTCTTTCACTAGTCCGTTTGCATACCAAGAGAAGAAAATTTGCTTAGCTTGAGAGTCTCTAATAGAAACTAGATTGCCATCTTTATAAACGAAATCAATAAAGTAGCCTGTTTTATCAGAGATTTTTGCAAGCTGACCATCTTTGTTGAAAAGATCAGTCTTACCATCTGAGTGCTCTCTTCTATATCCGTCTTTTAGAACATGAAGAACCTGAGGCCCGCGGTCGCTAGTATAAAGAACTGAACCAGCAGCGATTGAGGTTTGCACACCAAAATTCTGAGCGTAAGTATGTCTTAGTTCAGCATTTCCAGATAGTTTTTTAATGAGATCTTGTGCAGCCTTATCATTTAGAGAAGTCTTTTTTCTCATCTCATCAACAATTTTTTTAGAAGCCGCAACAGCATCAATTTGTGTTTTCGGCGTAAAGCGGGTTTTGGCCCCTGAGCCGTGTTCGTGAATAAGAACAGAACCATCAGCTGAAAGCTCTAGCCTTGTTTCAAATTCTGATCCCCAACCAAAACCAAACCAACCAACTTCCGTTGACTTAGAGTTGTAAGTTCTTGTGATTTCCAACTTTTTACCGCCACCTGGGACGACGATATCAGTATAGGAAATATAGAAGTTCCCGTTCTTTAAGTTCACCCCTGCATGGGCAACTGATGCTACCATCATCAGAGCGAGAGTGATTCCATTCCAAAGCTTCATAGTTTCCACCTTTCTACGGATAGTTTTAACTCAATTTTTTATCGGAAGTTTTTCCATCAAACTTTAATATTAATTATCTTCATAATGACCCACATACCGAATCCTACCATCCCACAGATGATACAAAGGGCGACTACACCTAAAAAGGTTCCAAATAACATAGGGAAATAATCAGGGTCTCCACTTCCGAACATGATAATCATGGCAAAGGGCATGGCACCGATGATATAGGCCTGGATTTTTCCAGAGGCAATGTATGTCTCAATTTTAAGCTGTAAACGGACTCGTTCACGAATCACACTTACAATTGTATCAAAAGTCTCAGCAAGGTTACCCCCGGTTTCCCTAAGGATAGTAACCGAGGTCACAAACATTTCATTATCTTCGGTATAAACTCTTTCTTTCAGGTTCTCTAATGCCTCATCAAGGGGAACACCGATCTTTGCCTGTTGAAGAACAAGGTTAAATTCCTGGCTAATAGGAGCTGGTAACTCATCAACAACCATACCGATTGACTGAGGAACAGTAAGACCTGCTCTAATTCCGTTGGCCATAAGGTTAAGAGCATCAACCATTTGCACTTGGTATTTTCTTTTTCGGCGGTTTTCAAAAAAATCTACTAATGGCTTAGGTATTTTCCAACCAAGAACTAGAGTGACAACCCCGAGAAGAATGGCAAGTGTAATATTACCCATAAACGCGAGTACGCAGAAAACAACCACACCTGTACCAAACGACATCAATAGGAGAACCCATGTTACCTTTTCAGGTTCAACTTCAATAAACATGATCTCAAACTTTTTAAGAATATAATTTCTTGTTCCGTAAGTTTGTTCATCAATCCAATTAAAAATTTTAATTGAGTTCTTATAGCAATAAAGAAAAACAACGATTCCAATCGTTGCGAGAATTCCGTTTCTTCCTAATACATCTAGGAAAAAATCAACATCCCTCTTTGGCTTAACGTCTTGAGCGACGGCCCAAAAAGAAGAGAAAGATAAAATTAAAAAAGTTAAATACTTCATCAATTATTAGTAAAGAGTCCTCGCGGAATCTTATAACCTTTCCTTTCTAGTGTTTCGATAAACTTAGGAATAAAACCAGAGGCCATAAACTTGCCTTGGATTTTTCCGTCTTTACCTATTCCTTCTTGTTTAAATACAAAAATATCTTGAAGTGTTACTACTTCCCCTTGAATACCTCCGATCTCAGTGATGTACATAACTTTTCGAGATCCATCATCAAGACGTGACTGCTGAATAATCATATGAACTGCTGAAGCAATCATTTCTTTAATGGCCTTCTGTGGAAGACCTGCACCAGCATATTGAACAAGCGTTTCAAGACGGGAAATAGCATCTCTTGGGGTATTAGAGTGAACAGTTGTCATTGAACCATCGTGACCAGTATTCATTGCTTGAAGCATATCAAGTGTTTCTCCACCTCGACACTCTCCCACCACAATTCTATCAGGACGCATACGAAGTGTTTGTTTAACAAGACAGCGAATATCAATCTCACCATCTCCTTCCAGGGATGGTGGACGTGTTTCAAGTCTCACTACGTGATCTTGCGGGAAGTTTAATTCAGCGGAGTCCTCACAAGTAATGATTCGCTCATTAGTTTGAATGAAACCACCAAGCATATTAATGAGTGTAGTTTTACCGGAACCAGTACCACCAGAAACCACAATATTTCGATGGGCTTCCACAGAGATTCTCATAAAGTCGGCCATCTCTTGAGTCATAGATCCAAACTTTACAAGATCCTTATAATCAAGTCGTTTGTCAGGGAACTTACGAATAGTGATACAGCATCCATCAATCGCACAAGGTGGGATAATAGCATGCACCCGTGAACCATCCGCGAGACGAGCATCAACGTAAGGGGTTTTCTCATCAATACGACGACCAATAGGCGCCACAATACGCTCGATGACGTTCATCACCTGGCGATCATTGGTAAAAGTCACCGTGGACTTTTTAACTTTACCACCTTGCTCGTAGTATATCTTTTTGGGCCCGACGACCATGATCTCTGAAATCGATTTATCTGCTAACATATCTTCAAGAGGTCCGAGACCTAGTGCCTCATCAAGAATCTCTTTTACGATACGGTTCATATCATCACGTGTAGCAAGTACTGATTTGGTATCTTCTTTTCCAAGAAGCTCTACCACCATCTTCTTTGTTTGCTCACGAAGAATAATTTTGGCCTTAGGATCTGAGTCATCTTGTTTCTTTAGATCCATCTCTTCCACGAGCGCGCGATGGATGCGGGCCTTAAGTTCTGTCCATGGATCTTTCTTCGAAGAATCAGTTGATCCGCCACCACTACTCGCACTTTGAGTCGCAGCAGCTTTAGCACCAACATCTTGAGGCTTGGTTAGTCGCTCTAAAGTTTTGAGAACGTTCTTTTGAATCAGTTTTCGAACACAGTCTGTTACTCCATTGGCAAAAGCAGAGTTCTTCGCCGCTACTAACACGGGAGTTGAACGGGAAAGGGCCGCTGTACAGGAGCCATCATCACGAGCGATCGCATGAAAAACAGGTTTACCTATTTGTTTACCAATCACATCAGGAGTGACAGGGTGACCATTGACTGCCTGATTCACTAAAATCTGAATCATATCTTTTGGGAACAGCATGGTAATTAAATCAGTGTACATCCGACGAGATTGATTAACAGCGAGAAGGTCAGGTGAAGCAACAATAAAAATAAGCGTAGAAAACTCTAAGGCCTTCAAGGTCAGAGGAGTTAATTCACTCCCTCCATCAATAATAGTGATGGGATAAATATTTGTGAGGGCCTTTAGAACTTTTCCTAATCCCTCTTCATTTACCTGATTAGCAGCGATGGGCTCAGTGGGCATTCCAATATAATGGACTCCGGCCTTATGTTCACCTGTAAAAAGTAAAATAGATCGAGGGTCAATAGCACCTGAGAATTCAGAAAGTTCTTTTAAATTCTTTTTAGATTTAAGACCTGTGATAATATTTTGATCTCCGCAGGCCTTTTGATCAAAATCAAGAAGCATAGTTCTCGCACGGAGTTCTCCTGCATAAGCGAAGGCCAAGTTAGCTGCAACTTGCGATTTCCCAACGCCTCCCTTACCACCGATAATAGTTATAATATGACCGGCCATCTATTCTCTTCTCCTAAACTTCTTTCTTATTTCTTCTGTACCTACCGACGCTGACTCAATAATCTCAGGTGTTAAGAAAATCACATACTGTGATTTCTGATTCACATAGGCCTTTGACCTATTAAGATTAAAGAGAGGTGAAGGAGCATCTTCGGCTCCCTGATTAGGGTCTGCATCATAGTCAGTGGTCGACTGATTCTGAACGACTCCCCCTACAGCAGCAGATTCAGTAGATTTAATAACGAGTGTTGTATTAACAGAGTTATTGGTAACAATTGGTTGTGGAGACGAACCAACTTGAAGCTTGATGGAAATATTGACTCCCATCTCAATCTTCTCTTCTTCAAGGATACGCGGCTCTACACTGACAGTAATCCCCACACTCGCGGAAGAAGCTTTAGTAAAGTCTCCTGACCCTACGGCAAATGGAATTGACGTATCTTTAGTAATCGTTGCTGGTTTTTCATTTCGAGTAATCACCATTGCAGATTGAATCACTCTCGCATAGCCAGCGGTTCGAGCAGAGTTGAGCTTGGGAAATAAATTTGAAATGGTAGCACTTAATGTTCCCGAGGATCTTGTGACGATATCTCCTCCCTGGCCACCTGATCCGCCTTGAGGGCCGATAGCAATTTGGGAATTATCAGCGCCCATTAAAGGGGCCCAACGAAATGAGAAAATTCTGTTGTAACTTTTAGACAATTCCACAAATTGAGAAGAAATCTTAATTAACTTAGGAGCAGGTTGAGGCTCCTTCTTCGGGTTAACTGCAATGAAGTCAATAATATCGGAAGCATCAGATGGTGCTGCAAAACGACCTTCACCGGATTCTGATAAAGATAAAATCTTAGGAGGAAGATAGGCCCTGGCAATAACCATTGCTAAATCTTTCTTATCAGGAGAGCTTACGACTCCTTCAAGCCAGAAAGCTTTATTTACAACACGGACGCTTACGTCTCTTAAATTATTTCTGGCAAGTTCATCGGCCATTTTCTTAGCGATAACTCTTTGAGTTTGAGGAGACATTTCAATTAATGTTAAGACTTCGGGATAACTCGCAAGAACCTTGGAGACTCGACCAATATCGTTAGGAACAACAATCTCTCCACCTACAAAAACCTTTCCACCCTTGATTCCAATTTCTAATCCTTCAACATCTCCAATAAGTTCACGAAGTTCAGAAACAACATTCGACTTCCCAGTTGCAGTCACAACGATCGTATAACGAACACGAACATCGCCCACATTATCGCGAACAGTGACAGTGGTTCTTCCTGGTTTTAATCCTTGAAAGATCATCTCTCTCTTATTAGGGATCATGATGACTTTTAAGAGTTGGTCATTCCCAATAACAATCTTGGTATGGTAATCGAAATCAAGCTTCTCAATATGATCAATACCAATGGCCACTTCTATTTGTTTTTCTTGAATCTGAGATTGAGTTGCAGGCGCAGCTGTGTCCTGCGACCAAACAGGGGTCGAAAAGCTATTTACGAAAAATAACAAAAATAAGAAACAGTATCTAACGATTACCACCGCCGCCAACCCTTTGGTTTTCTCTTGCTGCTTGTTCTGCAAAGTATGCCTTGGCCTCAGCTGCATCCTCACCTAAGACATCATAGAGCCGAGTACCACTGATTCTCTCAATGGTCTTATCATCATTATTTCTCAAGGAGAGAGTTATGTTTGCTCCACCAGCAATGAGAAATTGGAGCTTTTGGACTTCAAATGGAGTCAGCTCAAAAGTAACTGTATTGTAGTTAGTGTAATTGTTGAGTTTCATCTGACGGTTACTATTATTTTCACCTTGAATGTTAACAATCGGCACAGCGTTCGTGACATAAAGACCAGTTGAAAGAATAAGCACATCTTGTAGTACCGTCTTCACTTTCAATTTTTCTCTTTTCCCAGCAGCATAATCAATAAGGGCGAGAATATCGACCCGATCCCCTGGCTTGATAAGGCGGCTCACAGATTGTGATTCTGTTAACTGAACCGAAAGAGCTCTCTTCCCAATAGAGATCTGACGAGAAAGTCCAGATTGAGATCCAGGATACGTCACTCGAGGAACTGTAATCTGTTCACCTTTCTTAATGGGAACAGCAGCGATTGTGTTATAGAGATCTTCTACTCTCTTGAAGTGACCGGGCATCTGAAACTTAGCGGGAATATTTTCCAACTTAACTTTTCGATCATCAATAATTTCTAACTCTTTAATATCTTCCCGGGCCACTACAACCGGAGTCATGTTTCCATATTCACTTATCAATTCAGATTCTCTGGAATCGATGTAAGAGTAAATCATGAGTACCGCTACGGCGGCCAAGATCAAAGATGTGGTAAAAGCGCGGCTATTCATAGTTCATCCTAAACTAAATGGAGTTTCGCTAAGTTAAATGATAACAGATTTTAAATTTTGTGGAGAAATAAGAGTAATTTACCTATTGAGTAATTATGCAACTGTTTCGGTTAACTACTGAGGTGTATTGGGCACCATTAGCGTGAGGTAAAATATAAACTCCATGTCCACTTCCTCCAGTCGCCCTCGCGTAGGTAGCACCACAAATTCCGTAAACAGTCCCAACTCTAATGTATTGAGTAGTGTCCTTAGTATAAGGTTGACTACATTGTTCAGGTGTATTGTCGGCCATAGGGATAGAAACGCGGTAACAAGGCGATACAGGGTTATCAGACTGCATCTCATCCATCCAGCCTACCCAAAACATTCCAAACTCTTGCCAGTTGAGATGAGTGTCTCCTGCATCTGGCTTCGGAACAAAAGGATTATTCTGAACACGATAATAAAAATAAGCGCGAGTCGCCTTTTGCTGATTAATAGAGCCATTGATGGCCCCGGCAAATCCAGAGATCATAGAATAAAGAGAAAACATCAAAGGGAGAAAAACAATTAACTCAATGAGGGCCTGACCCTTCTGATTTTTTTTAACAACCATTATCATATAGAGTGACATCAAACCATTCTTTACCAGTTTGGCACTCTCCCCCCGTTACTCCAAAGCAGACCCTGATTGCACATTGGGCCCTGGTGGGTTCTTTTCCTAAAAATGACTCTGAAACAAACTGAAGGTTTCCACCTCCAACAACTCTCCCTAAAGCATCAATTGGTTTCTCAAATAATGTTCTGGCCCCAACAGTAAGATACTCAGCAGAGCTTTGATTGGCATGTTGCTCATTGATGGCAAAACCATCAGATGGAATATCGAAAATATCTAAGCGGTAGCGATTATAAACGGCAACAGCATCATCTGTTGGAGGTGGTGGAGCGCTCTCGATTTGCCCAAGGTTTACATCAGTTACCAAGTAGGTACGAGAGGCCATAAAAGTTGCGTAATGAACGAGATATCCCGAGGCATAGTTAAGTGCGGTATTAAAGACCATAAACACTACACTCAATCCGAACGCAAAAGCGAAGATAAACTCGATAGTGGATTGCCCTGATTCCCTTTTAATTTTTTTCATCATGGATAACTATCCTTTGCTGAAAAAAACCTTGAGCCAGACTGGACCGGATTATAATAAGTGGGGTGAATCGAACCATCGCGATTGGTTGCTGGAACATCTCCTGTGTTCCCACGTGTATAACCATGTCTATAAGCAAACTCGGAATCATTACGAATCTTATTGGCCACTTCTCCTTGCTCACCAAACAGACGGCGAAAAGCTTCGGAGTTATAAAAAGTAATAACAAGAGAGACGGCCACTGCTAGTAGCAAGATGTATTCCACCATTGTCTGCCCTGACTCGTTTCTTACCATATGTTTCTACCAAGTAATAACCACGCCAATAATAAAACTGGCGCATAACTAAAGTGAGAACGAATCTCACTTAGAACTCCCTTAATATGAAAAGAGAGTGCATAACCCTTTATATTGCGAAAACGAGTTAACACTTTCACCGTTAAAAGGATGCCTCCTACAAGTATAGTACTAATAAGAACATTTTCTAAAAAGATTTGATGGAAGCTATAGGGTAGAACTAAAAAGAGTGAAGCAAGATACTTACTATCTCCAGCTCCCATGATGTGTAGTAAGAAAAGAACAAATCCCAGTATGATGGAACCTAAAGGATAGATAAGGACTTTCCACTCAAAGGAGTGAATCCCTGCGATATAAAATCCAAGGGCAATAATGAGATTAACCAGGATCCAGTAATTCGATATTTTTTTACTCTTGATATCGATAAAAGACACAATAAGAAGTTCAAGCGTGATGAGAATAAACAAATAAGTCATGGGCCTTGAAACCCATTAACATAACCCTTAAAGTAGCACTCTGAGGGACAGACTCCGATAACTAAATGACTTGATAAAACATGCCCAACTCTACCGAGCTGGTCCTGAAAGAATCCAGTAAAACGTCGAGTGACTTCAAAACCGAGCGCAGTGGCAACTGCCAGTACGAAAACGTACTCTACTGTGGCCTGACCAAAGCTTTTTTTCTTCTTCAACATGGTCTAATGATAACTAGACCTTGGATTAGAGTAAAGGTTCCAATTAAATGGAACCTTTATATTAATCCATAATGTTTTGGAATTTACTTTCATCAAGTACAGAGTTCAGAATACCACCATTACCACCTTCTCCGAAGAGCTTCTTAGTAATAGCGTCCTTGAACTTAAATACAATTGTCGCTACCACGGCAACTAACAGGATATACTCCGTAGAGGTCTGCCCTGTTTCGTCTTTGAGGTATGCAATAAATCTATCCTTCATATTTCCCCCTTCCAAGGATGCTTAAACCTTATCGACCCCTTTAGAGAAAACTTTAAGCAAACTCGTGCATTTTTATTATAATGCACCAAATCAATCAGATTCAACTATTTTTAGATCAATTCGCTAAGCTATTAATTTAAAAGGATCTAAATTATGCATGGGACTGAACTTACCCCTATAGGAATGGCAACTTTTGGAGTATAATGAGTGTAGGGTCCGGGCTGAAGCAATATAAGTTTCGCCCCTACAATTAATTTTCGGGAGCGGTCCCTGATCATGGTGTG
>CAYWMU010000051.1:0-14886 GCA_964459395.1 uncultured Bacteriovorax sp. | reverse complement strand
CAAAATGGGGTAGTCTCGTTTAATTTTGTGTCCGAAATTTGGGGCTCAGATCAAAGAGCTCCCTTTTTTTATTCAGCTGCTTCTTCTGGAGCAGGAGTAGTTGTATTACTTTCAACGGCATCTGAATTAAGAGGAGAAGCAATAGGAGCTTCATCATCAAAAAGAGATGATTTAGAGTCTTTAGACTTAATTGTAGTAAGAATGATTGAGTTGATGAAAAAAGCTACGGCTAAAAAAGTAGTAAGCTTAGTCATGAAGTTACCCTTAGCAGAGCTCGAGAAAACAGCTTGCGAAGCGCCTCCGCCACCCATGATGGCACCCATTTCAGCACCTTTACCGAACTGAAGAAGAACTGTGACTACAAGAAGGACACAGATGAATACATGAACAACGATAAGGAAAGTAACCATATTTAAAATTCTCCCAATAGGGTGTTATTTTTAACAAAAAAGGGCCGTCTTGCAAATGAAAAGACTAAATATCACCGCAAAGGGCCAAAAAGTCATCTGCTTTTAGGCTAGCACCGCCGACTAAGGCCCCATCAATATCCGGCTGGCTCAATAATTTCTCTACGTTATCGGGTTTTACGGACCCTCCGTAAAGAATAGGACATGAAGAAATAATAGTTTTAATAAACTCATGAACTTCTTGTGCTTGCTCAGGAGATGCTGTTTTTCCTGTACCAATGGCCCAAACAGGCTCATAGGCCAGAACTATATGAGAAAGATCAACATCTTTAAGGCCTGCTTTGAGTTGCTGCTCAAGAACTTTGAAAGTAGTTCCGGCTTCTCTTTCAGCAAGAGTTTCACCAACACAAAAAATAACTTTAAGGCCATTTTCGATGGCCCTAAGAGTTTTCTTATTCAAAATCTCATCAGACTCATTAAAGATTGATCGTCTTTCCGAGTGACCAATAATAACAAAGTTCGCACCCAAGTCTTTAAGAGCTGAGGGAGAAGTTTCTCCAGTAAACGCTCCTGAATTTTCATAGGAAGAATTTTGGCCCCCCCATAAAACTTTATTAGAAAGACTCATTCCAAGTGAGAGGTGAATGCTCTGAGGAGCAATCCATGCCTGTCGTTTACCAGTGTACTTTGAATTAAAAGTTTCTAAAAAAGCTTTAATGCTTTGGATATCTTGATTCATTTTCCAATTGGCAACGAGAAGCTTACTCATCTTAGACTCCTACTTTAAGTGCAAGTACACCTGGAAGATCACCTTTCTCAATATATTCAAGAGAAGCACCACCACCAGTTGAAACGTGAGTGAATTTTTCAGCTAATCCAGATTTTTGTACTGCTGCTACAGAGTCCCCTCCGCCAACAACACTAAAGGAATCTGAGTTTTGAGCAATGGCCTCACAAACTTTCATTGTACCCTTAGCAAAGTTTTCTGATTCAAAAAGTCCCATTGGACCATTCCAGAAAATCGTTTTGGCAGTCGCAAGGAATTCTGAGTAAACGCGAGTTGTTTCAGGACCGATATCAAGTCCCATTTTTCCATCAGGGATTTCTTGGCCCTCACATACTTCACCTGCACCTTCAAGAGATTCAGAGATGATATGATCACGAGGAAGAATAATTTTACCGCCTCTATCTTGAGTAAGGAGGTGACGAGCTAAAGTTATATCTTCTTCAGAACAAAGTGAATTACCAACATTGTGACCTTTTGCTTTCAGGAAAGGATAGGCCATGGCACCACCGATAAGAAGATTATCAACAAGGACCATCATCTTTTCGATTGTTTTAATTTTATCTGAAACTTTCGCACCACCAATAACAGCGATGAAAGGTTTCTTTGGTTTATCGAGAAGGTAGCTTAGAGATTGAATTTCCTTCTTCATGAGAAGTCCTGCATAAGCACGACCTTTGAAGAAAGCGTTGATCTCATGAACGGAAGCATGTTTTCTATGAGCAGCTCCAAAAGCATCGTTAACATAAATGTCACCGAAGCTTGCTAGTTTCTCTGCGAATTCAACGTCATTTTTCTCTTCTCGAGGGTCATAGCGAAGATTTTCTAGAAGAACAATTTTTGTCTCAGGAAGAGAGAGTAGGTCTTTAACACCATTATCAACTGGAGATTCCGAGAGAATAACGTCAATTCCTAGTTTGTTAGCAAGATATTCTGCTACTGGATCAAGAGAATACTTTGGATTAACTTCGCCTTTAGGCCTTCCAAGGTGACTCATAAGAACAATCTTAGAAGCTCCCTGTTCAAGCATGTAGCGGATAGTAGGAAGGGCCAGATCGATTCGAGATGAATCAGTAATCTGTCTTGGTTCATCCTTTGATAAAGGAACGTTAAAATCGAAACGAGCTAAAACTCGTTTTCCTTTAAGGTCCACTTCGTCGATAAATTTTAAATGCATAATTTAATCCTTAAAGTTTTGAACCAACATAACCAGCGAGATCAATCACGCGGTTTGAGAAACCAACTTCGTTATCATACCAAGATACGATTTTAGCAGTGTTACCAATAACGTTTGTAAGCTTTGAATCGAAGAAAGAAGATTCTGGGCTACCCATGAAATCTTGAGAAACCAGTTCTTCTTCTGTGTAGCCTAAAACACCTTTAAGATATGTTTCAGAAGCTTCTTTCATTGCTTGGTTGATTTCATCTTTAGTTGCAGCTTTTTCAAGAACGACAGTTAGATCTACCATTGAAACATCTGGAGTTGGAACGCGAACAGCGTAACCATCAAGCTTACCTTTAAGTGCTGGGAGTACTTCTCCAAGCGCTTTGGCAGCTCCAGTAGAAGTAGGAATCATACTCATAGCAGCAGCACGAGCACGACGTAAATCAGAGTGAGAATTATCAAGAAGGTTTTGATCTGATGTATAAGAGTGAACTGTTGTCATAAGACCGTTAACAATTCCGAATTTCTCATTAAGAACTTTGGCCACAGGAGCAAGACAGTTAGTTGTGCAAGAAGCATTAGAAATAATATCGTGTTTAGAAGAATCGTAAAGTTCATGGTTGATACCCATCACGAACGTTCCATCTAGATCTTTTCCTGGAGCACACATAATAACTTTTTTAACAGAGTCTTTCATATGAAGACCTAGGCTTGCTTTATCTTTAAAGCGGCCAGTGGCATCGATTACAAGTTGAATATCGTGTGAACCCCAAGGGATTAAATTTGGTTCTTTTTCACCGTAAAACTTAATGGTGTTACCTTCATAAGAAATCTCCTGAGATTCAGCATTCCATTTGAAGTTACCTTGAAGCTTTCCATGAAGAGAGTCATAACGAAGAAGGTGGATGTATGAATCAGGTGTTCCCGGGTTATTAACGGCCACGATTTCAATATCTAGTTTCTCACCAGAACGAATTTTATCGAAGTATGCGCGAAGAATTGTTCTCCCGATACGGCCAACACCATTAATACCAATTTTTACTTTTTTCATAGGAACCCCTTAGGATGAATATTGAGACTGAAAAATTAAGACTTTTTGTTGGAGTTAACATACTCTACTTAGAGCAATTTGTGTAGCGGATTGCGATATTATTGATGTTTGATGCATGGGGTTGATCATGGCCAAAGTTTTTATCTCAGACTTTTCTGGTAAGCAAGAAATTGAGACTGTTTTACTAGTAAAGATAATCAATACGATGGAAGGAAAGGATGGAAAAAAATATTTTAATATCATTCTTTCAGACGCTTCTGGAGAGATTGAAGCAAGGCTTTGGCAATATTCTACAGAGGTAGAGAGCGAAATCACCCGAGGTACATTTGCTAAAGTAAAAGGAAAGCTCAACTTCTATCAAGGAAAGAAGCAATTCATTATTACCTCTTTGAGTAAATTAAGTCAGGAACAGGTCAACATGGATGACTTTGTTATGAAGGCCAAAGTCGATCCAGAAATCATGTTTAAATCACTTCTCCAAATTGTGGATGGTTTAACAGACGTTTACATTAAAGAACTATTACAGAATATATTAGGTGATGCGGAAATTTCTAGACGTCTTAAGACTTGGCAAGCTGGCAAATCCATTCATCATGCTTACCAATCAGGACTTTTGGAACATATTCTTTCCTGTTCAGAGTTAGCAGTCACTCTTTCTCGGCATTATCAAGTGAACGTTAACTATGTTGTAGCTGGGTGTATTCTTCATGATCTTTGTAAAATTTATGAACTCACGGATGGAGTCAATGTTGAATATACAGAGGAAGGGAAACTTGTTGGTCACCTTGTTAAGGGACTTGAGATCGTTGACCGCTTCTCCTATCGTATTAAAAACTTTCCCTATCAGTTAAAACTTCATCTTAAACATATTCTGCTCGCTCACCATGGAGAGTATGCTTATGGTTCACCTAAGATTCCTCAAACGTCAGAAGCCTATTTGGTCCACCTTATTGATTTGATGGACTCGAAGATGGCAAGTTTCGATATTATTAAGAAAACGGATTCCAATACAGGCACATGGTCAAATTTTATTAAACACTTAGATAGAATTGTTTATAAATCAGAACTTCCATTCTATCCGGAATATATCGAAGAGGGAGATGAGAGGCCAAAGACTGAGCCTCGTCATAAAAGTGCTCCTGCACCTACGACAAGTCTTGGTAAGATGTTGTCAGGATTCAAAGTAGACGAGTAAAAAATACTAGGTGACCTCATCTTGCGTTTCATTTTGAAAGTGAAACCTTTATGGAATCTAAAGTTTCACAGATGGCAGAATTTGTTATTTTACAGATGACACGCTAGACACCATTCTTTAGGTCTCCAAAGGCGTTGTAACTTTATGGAACCTAAATTAGAAAACTCTCTATTCAGATATGCGGAAATTACGGAAGTACTTTTCCGCTATGAGCGCTCTAAGATTTTAGAAGTCTATTTTTCTCGCCTAGATGGCAGAGAAAATGTGAATCCTGATCTTGCGGAGCTTTATGAATTTTCTTTGGAAGATCTTAAACTCTTTCTTGCCGGAAGATTTCAACAAGACCCTCTCATCCAACAACTTGCTCGACTTCATTCCCAAGCTTTGGAAAGCAATTCAGCGAATTACTAAAGGCTACTCTTAGTACTTCTTCGACACTAATGTTTTTGAGTTCCGCTATCTTTTCAGCAATGAAAGGAAGGTAATAAGGTGCATTCTCTTTTCCACGATGAGGTACAGGAGTAAGAAATGGAGAGTCAGTCTCTAAAAGAATTTGTTCAAGAGGAGTTATCTCGACTACTTCTTGAACATTACGAGCATTTTTGAAAGTAATGATGCCATTGAAACCCAGATAAAACCCTTCCTGAAGGCACCATTCAGCAAGAGCTTTTCCTGAAGTAAAACTATGTATCACACCCTTTCTTTTAAGAGAGGGTGTGAAGTTTTTTAGAATGTCCCGAGTGTCTTCATCTGCTTCTCTTGTGTGAACAACAATGGGAAGGTCATGATCAACTGCAATTTGAAGTTGCTGTTCGAAAACCTTTCTTTGAATTTCTGGTGGTGAGTTATTGTAATGATAATCTAGTCCGATTTCACCAATAGCAACCATCTTAGGATGAGAAGCACGAGAGATGAGCTTATCATTTTCTACACTTGTAAAATTCTTTGCATCATGGGGATGAATCCCTTGAGTAAAGTAGATTGGGGCGTGGTCTTCTGCAAGCTTCATCACCCCATCTAAATTATCTGGATCTACACCAATAGTAATAAACTTTTGAACTCCTGCCTCTTGAGCACGAGAAAGTATCTCCTGGAGAGGAAGTGCTTTTAAGTAATCAAGATGGCAGTGAGTTTCAATGATCATTTATTTACCTTTAAGTAACTCTTCGAAAATAGCAAAGAACTGATAATTTGGAATCGTCCCCTCAATCTTCTTTCCATTCAGAATAATGGTAGGAGTCGATTTTAAATTGTATTTATCAGCTTGATTAATACTTGTGATAACTCGGTTCATTGCCTCTTCATTATTTAAGCAGTTTGCAACTCCGTGTTTCTCAGCAATTGATTTGAGATCATTGCCGAGAGTTTGTTGGTGCTCAAAAATAGCATCGTGAACGGCAACGAACTTGCTTTCATCACAAGCAGCTATTGCAGCAGCATCACAAGCATTAACATGGCCTCGAGACTTCATATTAGCATTACACTTTGAATCAAGAGGATAAAACATATATTGAATGTTTACTTGCTTACCATACAGGCGAATGATCTCTGGCATTTGATCAGAAACAATTTTACAAAATGGACATTCAAAATCAGAGAAGATCGTGATTCTAATTGGAGCATCAGCAAATTTTTCTGTTGCTGAATGAATTCGGAAAGGGGAATCAACATCAGGATCTCCGATGGTGGCAAGCTTGTTGTACTGAGCAACAATAGCTTCTCCAACTTTAGACTTTTTATCTTCTTTGCCTGCAGTATGCTGACCAACAAAGAATGAACCGACTAAAAGAATGACTCCAAAGATACCGGCCCACTTCATATCAGGTTTCCAAGTATTGATTCCTTTTTTCATCAGAAGAAAGAAAGCAATTCCTGAAAGGACATAATAAAGAGTACAGAAAGGACAAAGACTTCCTAATGCCCCAATTGAAAAAAAGAAAAGAAGGACGCATCCTACAAAATTGTACTTTGATATGGCAGAACTTGTTCTTTCTAATGCTTCAGAAGGCATAAGGGCCGTTAAAAGAAAAATTGAACCGATAATGATTCCAAAAAAAGCAATGGGAACGCCAGCAATATTTGAAAGTTTTGAGTAGGTAGCGGCATCACAGTTAAAAAAGTTTGAAACATTACAAAGAGTAGAAGCTGCACCTAGCTGGCTTGGGTAAAGAGTGTCATAGAAGTGAGAAGTTAAATAACCGCTGACGGCAATCATGGCCACAGCATTCATAATGAACAGGAAGTTTAATCCAGTCATTCCATTGAGGGTTAGAGATTTTTTGGGTTCCATTCTTAATCCTTTGAGAAATAGACGTTAAAATTTCTATGAGTAGTTTTATTTCTTCGAAAGCTGTGAAAATCCTCATTACACATAGTGCAGATTCCAGCTTTACTGATGTGAATTTCTGGAAATAGATCTAGTATTTTCTCTTTGGCAAAACTGATCAAGTCAGCAAAGAATTTATCATCTTTTTTGATCAGAGTAACTTCTGGAAAGAGATCATTAAAATCCTGACCTACTTCAAAGCAGCAAGAAAGAATACAAGGTCCAATGAAGCAAGTTTGAGGTTTAATTTTTTTTAGCTCGGGAATATCTAAAATTCCAAGTGCAAGTCCTCGCCAACCTGCATGTAAAAAAACATTTTCTGTTAATCCCTCGAAGATGATTGGCAGGCAATCAGCAGTTTTGATGAGGAGAGGAGTTGGATCCTTAGAGTCTTGAATAATCCCATCTGCTTCAACCATAGTAGAGCTTGGGTATGAACAATTGATGCCATGAACTTGCTTCACTTCATGAAAATGGAAGTCTGGTCTTGTGTGAAAGACCTTAAATATCCCTTTGGGTAAAGAGTGAGAGTAGATGACATTTTCCATAGTGGTATTTTAACTCTTAATCCTCAGGGAAGAAAGCTTCCAAGGCCAGTTTGAATACTTCTGGCGGATTTGATTTGAAATGGAGCTTCTCTTTGGTTATTGGGTGAATGAACCCCAGCTCTTTGGCATGAAGTAACTGATAAGGATAATCAGTTAGTATCTCTTTGAGTCTTTGGGGTAACTTATTTATATGTGCGTTCCCTGCTCCATAAACCGGATCGCAAAAGATGGGAGTTTGTAGGAACTGAGACATATGGACTCTGATTTGATGTGTCCTTCCGGTCTCTAATTTTAGTTCCATATGACAAGCACGTTCACTCGTTTTTAAAGCCTGGTAATGGGTAATAGCATTTTTGCCATTCTTTACGCCACTTGCCATCTTTAATCGATTAGTAGGGTGTCTACCGATGGTCGTCATAATTGTTCCAGATAACTGTCTAGGTTTACCAACAATGATTGCTTCATATCTTCTTTCAATATCGTGAGTTGAGAAGAGTGTGACAAGCCCTTCATGAGTTGCTTGATCTTTTGCTACCACCATTACCCCGGATGTCCCCTTATCGAGTCGGTGAACAATTCCGGGTCTCTTCTCTGAGCCAATCCCTTTAAGATCTGGGCAGTGATGGAGAATAGCATTCACTAGAGTTCCGGTGTAGTGTCCAGGTGCCGGATGCACCACAAGCCCAGCAGGTTTATTAATAATGATAAGATGCTGATCCTCATAGAGTATCTCGAGCGGAATATCTTCAGCGATTAAATTTGTAGGAAGAGGAGGAGGAACCTCGATCTCAATAACAGTTCCGGCAGGAGGCATTTTATTAAGGCTTAGATTAATTTCACTTGAGATCTGATCATCTTCGAAAAGTCGTTTGATTGTAGAGCGCGAGAATTGAGAAAGCTTTGAAACAAGAAAAAGATCAAGTCGTTTAAATTCATCTCGGTCAGAACTTGAAACCGTGACCTCAAAGTTCTGACTATCATCTTGTTCTGACATTACTTTCCGGATTTTAATTGCTTGTAATAAAGAAGGAAGCTTGCTGCTACCACTTCTGGATTAAGTTTTAAAACCTTTGCATATTGATAAACATAACCTCGAACATAAACATCAGCTGGAAGTCGCTCAGTATCTTCTGCTTCAATGGCCTTAATGTGAGTTTTTGAAATGCGAGTCATCTCGGCCATTCTTTCTACAGATACGTTTTTGTATTCACGAATTTCTTTTAGAAATGGACCCGTATAAATGGAGCAATCTCTAATTTTTTCTTCCATTTCTGGATTAGTTTCATATTCAAGACCAAACTTTTTGATGGCCGAAATTTTTGAAACCTTCGCTTCTCCATGAATAGAACCAAAATCTTCGTACTGAAGATTTTTCTGGGCGGGACCCTTTCCACTCGGCTGAACAGGTTGGTTAAATCCACGAATGCGATCATACTCTCTTCTCTTCTCTGGAAATCCCAGAATAGAGTAAGCTTCTTCAATTTGCTGAAGTAAAGCATTGCAGTCTTCTTTAGACATAATTGAATAAAGAGCCACACTATCGCCAGTGTAAGCATTTCGAGCTCGTAAGTAGGCCTGTTCTATTTGAGCAGGTGTTGCATCTATCTGAACTTCTAACACTTCATAGTAATTATTTTTCTCTACATCCATTAGTTTTCCTAAGATTCGATAAGTCTGTGTACAATTCGGTCAAAATTATTCACAAGCTTTGAGTGAGGGAATTCAATTAAAAGAGGTTTCCGTTTACGAACACTTTGCCAAACAGATTGGTCATAATCAAGATAGCCAGGAAACGGCATCTCAATTCCAAAATATTTTCTACAGATACTTTGAATTGAATATCCAATATCAATGTCTGCTTGAGAGCGGACTTGATTCATGATTAAATTTGGTCGAAGAAGATTAATCTCATTTCTAATACGAGCGCCTAATTCAGGATGATCGGCCGTGATCCTTTTAACTAAGTCAGCAGGGGTCATCTGTCCTGTAGATATCTTTGAGTTTAGGGCTTCTTCAATTAACGGTTCAACAACTTCAATTCCATCAATCGTTTTAAGTCGTCTATAGAAGACCGACTTAATGAAACGGTAGGTGTTCTCAATGGAAGTTGGTTCTGGAAGAACCACAAGGATACCTTTATCTGCATGGATAAAAAAATCAATGGTATTAAATGCTGTTCCTGCACCCAGATCAAACAGGATGTAGTCAGCATCAAGTTGTTGAAGCTTTTGTAGTATTTCGTTTTTATGCATGTTTTTGAGATTTGCCATGCCTAGCTCATCTTGAGCACCGCTAATGATTTTAAGATTAGCTATTGGGGTCGAAACTAAAAGGTCTTCAAGACGATTAACCTTACCGGCAATATAGTCAGACAAAGTTGTTGATGGAATAGGTAAGCCGAGGCAAGTATGTAAATTCGCCCCACCTAGATCCAAATCAACTGAGATCACCTTGTGTCCCATCAAAGCGAGGCATATGGAAACGTTGGCCGAAACCAAGCTCTTTCCGACCCCACCTTTACCGCCACCCACGGCCCAGATCTTTTTTTGATTACTGATCATAATTTGTTTCTTCCTGTGCCTAAATTATATGAAGCTTAAAGAAGGTTTGGGAAGTTTAATTCTTTAGTGATTACCAATGGATAAATACTTTTTTAATCTTGGTTATAGACGAGAAGAGGTTAATCTTTTAAAGTTTTTGAATATTTTCCCAAAGTTAAGGGTTTTTGTTTATTGTTTGAGGAGAAGATTTGTCTAGTTCACACACTCCAGCTGATAAAATTTTGCATAAGCGTTCGGATTTACATATTGCTCGTAAGTTATGGCATATGAGTACAGGAGTTCTTGGTCTTATTCTATTCTATGGTTCTGATCAAAATACGAACTTTTGGGGTTATGGAGTTTTAGGAATCGCTTTACTAGGTTTCTTTACGGATTATTTGCGCCAAAAGAATCCGGGTTTTAATAAGTTCGTCATAAGACTGATGGGCCCTTTGATGAGAAAATCGGAGAGAGAAGGAGTTAGTGGTCTTCCTTTTTATGCTTTAGGAATATCTCTTTCACTTTTATTCTATCAGCCAGATCTCGCCTTGATCTCCATTATGTTTCTTATTTTTTCGGATCCTGTTTCTTCTTTCTTTGGCGTTCTTTATGGTAAGGATAAAATTCTTCCCAACAAGTCTCTTCAAGGATTTGTAGCAGGCTTTTTTACTTGTTACCTTGTGTCTCTTTTCTATTTACTTAATTCGGGTATCGGTAGCGTCAATATGCTCGTGTTCTCACTGGTTGCCGGGGTTATCGGAGCAGGTTCAGAGCTTATTTCTGCTTTTAATATCGACGATAATTTAACCATCCCGGTTATTTCAGGTTTAGGATTAACGATTCTTAATCACTTTCTTCCAATCATATAAAAAAAAGCCCCGATAAACGGGGCTTATTTCTAGTTTGGCTTAACTACAAAATTACAAATTTTTCCTGGAACATAGATCTCTTTAACAATTGTTCCTTCAAGAAACTTAGCTAATTTCTCGTCGGCCTTAGCGAGAGCGAAGAAATCTTCTTTAGAGATATCTGCTGGGACATCAAAAGTAGCACGAGTTTTACCATTCACTTGAACGGCCATGGTAATTGTGTCGTCCTTAGCAAGTGCTGGATCGAATGTAGGCCAAGATTCGTAAGCAAGTGTGTTTGTGTTACCTTGCATTTGCCAAAGTTCTTCCGCAACATGTGGAGCGAATGGAGAGAGTAGAAGGGCAAAAGTTTGGGCCGTCTCTTTTGAGACTTTACCTGTTTTGTACACACTGTTTACAAAGATCATCATGGCAGAAATGGCCGTATTAAAATGCATGCCTTCAATATCAGCTGTTACTTTCTTAATAAGCTTATGAAGCTCTTTCACGTTATTTGGATCTTCTTTATCTGTGTAGTTTTTAGAATCAAAGAAGAAGCGATGAACGCGAGATAAGAAGTTATAAACTCCTTTAGTTCCTGAAACAGACCAAGGCTTAACTTTCTCAAGTGGCCCCATGAACATTTCATAGATTCGGAGAGTATCAGCACCCATCTCGTTAACAACTGAATCCGGATTAATCACGTTTCCACGTGATTTACTCATTTTCTCTCCATCTTCACCGAGGATCATTCCTTGGTTTACCAGTTTATGGAAAGGTTCCTTGGTAGAAACGAGTCCTAGATCGTAAAGGACTTTGTGCCAAAAGCGAGAGTAAAGAAGGTGAAGAACCGCGTGCTCTGTTCCTCCAACATAGAGATCAACTGGCATCCAGTAGTTTTCAATTTTTGAATCCCAAGGTTTCTCTGTATTTGTTGGATCACAGAAGCGAAGGTAGTACCAACATGAACCGGCCCATTGAGGCATGGTGTTTGTTTCACGACGAGCTTTCTTACCAGTTTTAGGGCAAGTGACCCATAGCCATTCATCAATCGTGGCAAGAGGTGATTCTCCTGTTCCAGATGGTTCATACTTTTCAACTTCAGGAAGAACAACAGGGAGTTCATCGACATCTAAGCAACGAACTGTTCCATCTTCGTATTTAAGAATAGGGAAAGGTTCTCCCCAGTATCTTTGGCGAGAGAATAACCAGTCACGAAGTTTGTAATTGATTTTTTTTGTGCCGATTTTATTTTCTTCGAGCCATGAAATCATTTTTTCGATGGCGTCATTTTTATTAAGGCCATTTAAAAAGTCAGAGTTAATGTGCTCACCATCACCAGAGAAAGCTTCTTCTTCTACATTTACGTCACTCTTAACCACGGCAATGATAGGAAGATTATATTTCTTAGCAAACTCATGATCTCTCTCGTCGTGAGCAGGAACTGACATGATCGCACCTGTTCCATAAGTGTTAAGAACATAGTCTGCAATATAAACTGGAATTTTTGAACCGTTGGCCGGGTTAATTGCATAAGCACCAGTGAAGGCCCCTGTTTTATCTTTATTAAGTTCAGTACGCTCTAAATCAGATTTTAGAGCGGTGGTTTCACGATACTTATAAATCTCAGCTTTTTGTGAAGGCGTTGTGATCTTATCAACTAACTTATGCTCTGGAGCGAGTACCATATATGTGGCACCGAAAAGAGTGTCTGGGCGAGAAGTAAAGACTTCGATAACTTCATCTGAACCATCCACATTAAAGCGAACAGTGGCCCCTTCTGACTTTCCAATCCAGACTTTTTGCATTTCTTTAACTGAATCTGGCCAATCGAGGAGAGCAAGATCTTCTAGAAGACGTTCAGCGTACTCAGTAATTCTGAGCATCCATTGTTTCATCGGTTTTCTGATAACAGGATGTCCGCCGACTTCAGACTTACCATTGATTACTTCTTCATTGGCAAGAACAGTTTTAAGGGCCGGGCACCAGTTCACCATCATCTCTGATTCGTAAGCTAGGCCTTTATTATACAATTGAACAAAGATCCATTGAGTCCATTTGTAATAATCGACATTCGATGTAGCAATTTCACGAGACCAGTCATAGGAGAAACCTAAAGACTTTAGCTGACGTTTAAAAGTTGCAATATTTTGTTCGGTTGTGATGTTGGGGTGAATTCCTGTTTTGATAGCATAGTTCTCGGCCGGAAGACCAAAAGAGTCCCATCCCATAGGATGAAGAACATTAAAACCTTTCATGCGCTTGTAACGGGCCATGATATCTGTTGCGGTATATCCTTCAGGGTGACCTACGTGAAGTCCTGCTCCGGATGGATAGGGGAACATATCGAGTACGTAATATTTTGGCTTTGAGAAGTCATTAAGTGTTTTAAAAGTCTGATGATCATCCCAGTACTTTTGCCATTTACTTTCTATCTCTGAAAAATTGTATTCCATTCACTTGTCCTTGGTATTTATGCAGGACTAGCTTAATAGAAAATACGTCGAAATCAAAGTATGTGATGCGCGTTATTTACAGGCCACCGCCCATTCCGCCCATGAAACCGCCTAAAGGACTACTCAAAGTACCCATATCTCTACCAAATAGGGTTAATCCACTCATTGGCCTTGAAATAGTCTCCCCCATTGTGATTTTTCTTTCAGGGGGAGTAACTGCGACAGTTACTTCGTGCCACTCAAAGGGATTCTGAAAATGTATGAGATGTTCTTGTTGAGCATCCACGGCCCATCGAAGAGCGAGTCTGGTCTTACGGGGGAGTGTCTTTGATGAAAGAATTCCAGACATTTTATGTATATTGTCTCGTAATTCCTTACGAGAATATTTCTTGAGATTATCCATATTGGGTAACCAGATCTGATTATCTTTTAGTAAATTGATATTTTCCTTGTTGGCCTGAAGATTATTTCTTCTTTGCTGGGCCTTCATTCGATTCATGGTGATAAGAAAATCAGGATTGTTCTTGTACATTTCCTTACTTTTATTTTCGTTTATCTCTTCTTTGAGTCGAAGGTATCTGTCATAAAGCATCTCTTCTTCAAGACTTGCAGAGTATCGAGGATCTTGAATTTTGTTCAATTGTTGAAGTTTATTGGGATCATTGAGGATCTGATCTAATTCCCACTCAGCTGATCGAATTTTTGATCCAAGGTTCATAAAATAGAAGTCTGGATTCTTTTTTATCTCTTCATTTTCTTCTTCTATCCTCTTCTCATATTGATCAACCCTCGCTAATTCATCTTCTATTTCTTGTAGTAGTTGCTCAACAGGGATGTCCTTGAGAGCAGATTCTGCTATTTCAAGTTCGCTCTTATAGAAAGTAGAAAAGTTTTCTTTAACAGCTTCATAAAAACGCAAATTGAAGAGACTGTTAACATTTACAGGGATATCAAGTTGCTCAAAACAATGTTCTAAACTTCTTGCTTGATCATAAACTGTTTTAATCGCAGGATCGCTGGGATTCTTTGGCGGTTCAACTTCACCGGAATCAAACTTGGCATATTGAGTTTGTACCTTGTTAATGGCCTTTGCCTGACTCATGCACTGATTAAGGTCGAAGGAAGAAAACTTTTTATTGGTTAAAGAGCCATAGTACATGGCACTGCTTTCTTCTTCCTCACTACATGCAGGCTCCAGATAAACAGCAGAATGCATGGAGTGAAGTCCACGGATATTTGCTCTGACGTATTGATTGAGCTGTTTCTCATCGGCTTGTTGGAGAAGTGTTTTTTCTTTTGTTAAAAGATCTTCTAAATAATGGTGTCCCATGGGCTTATCAGAAAGGGGAGCCGATCCATCATAGCCACCAATCATTCTGACTTTAGGAAAGATTCCTTTCCAATTTACAATTTCTTTTTGAACGCCGGTATAACAACCTAGTAGCATCAGTGTAGAAACCTCATTAATATCAGAAAAGTCATTCATGAGGTCTGAAATATCTTCTCGAGAAACACTTCCTTTATAACCTCCAAAATTTCCTCCGCCGTCATGTCCAGAGAGCAGAA
>CAYWMU010000050.1:0-15196 GCA_964459395.1 uncultured Bacteriovorax sp. | reverse complement strand
AGTGGATTCTTCCATAATACAACGAAGCTTCTTTTGATTTTCTTCAACTTTCTTATTGAATTCCTTGATGGCCATAGTAGATTCGATTTTTGACTCGATATACTCATCCTGGCTATCAAGAAGCTTTTCTGTTTGATTAGTCAGCTTTCCGAGATCTTTCGATTTCTCTTTATTAAGCTGAGTGCTCGTCTTTTGTTTCTTTAATTCGTTACGAATTCCTGCAAGCTCACCATCCATCACAGGTTTGTCTTCGGCCAAATAGCCATCAACATGGATTGGATCGGAGTTGAGAACCTGTTCATCAAATTGAGCATAGGCTTGAGAGAAACTAAGACTCAGCGCCAGCCCCAACAGCATTTTTGTTTTCATAAAAATCCCTCCTCGAAAAGGACAAACAAAATTTTGCTTAAATATAGCTGAATAACGCATGGCGCTTAACCACTTCTGAAAACTTTATATAGTGTGTCAAAAAAATAGACAGTTAGCGGAGTTGAAACCGAGTGAATCTTCCAGAGGCATCTTGCTTAAGACCTGCATCTAGAGCGTTTAACTGCCTGGAAATAAAGGAGTTAGGATTGGTTAGCATAAATTCTTCCATCTTTTGTTTAAATGAGATCCCAATGGTGATGGCCACCACTAAAATCAACATATACTCAACAGACGTCTGTCCTTTATGTCGGAGAAACCTTTTCATAGACCTATTATATATCACATTTGGTGAATTCTATAAATAAGCCCTAAATGGCCTAGACAACAAAACTTATGAATACCCCAGTACTCAAAACCACCGATTTCTTTACTCTCATATTCAAGAGTTAGTGGTAGCTGGCCAAAACCAAACTCACTAGGATTAAGAAGCCCTCGTAAGTCCAGAGTTGCACTTAGAAGATCTGCAGATTTTGCTCCCTCCGAGTTAAAAGGCAAGCACTTGGCATCCTCTTGATAACTCTTCAACAACTCAGATTGGTAGAAACTGGCCTTTGAAGCGGCCATATCTAAATAAGGCATATGATAAATACTAAAAGTGTCGTCAAAGCACATCAGAGTAAATGGTTTATCAGAACCTAAAACTGACTCTCTTGTTTGGACTACAACATGATGAGCGGGATAAGCAGTTATGGATGATTTATCCACATGCATTTGAACACTTCGATAAAAAGGAAACTTCGAAACGAGTCTAAATGGTAAATTTTCTGGCAAATGGGTAAAAAATAAAACTTTATTCGCAGATATAACCCCTTCAAAGGAAGTTAAAAGGAGGTTTTCAAATCTACCTTTAAAAAATTGCCAATACTGGATTTTACTTTCTTTATAATCTCCTCCGTTAATCATTAATCTTCTCTTTAATTGAGCAATTAAAATAAAGTCCTGCAAACGATATTGGGGAGAAAGTAACTTGAAAAAATAATAGGCCACTTCTTCAGGAGCAATCTTGGTTTTCATCTTTTCTTCGAACAAAATGCTCATCAAATGAAGAAGGGAGTTAAACTTCAAGCTTTTATCTTGGGCGTACTCCATATTAATGAGTTCAGAAAACCGATGAAATATACTTCTAAACCATTTCGGAGCTGCCGAAGATAACTCATACTTGGCCTTCTTTCCTTTGAGGCCTTGCTCATAGGTAAAAGCTTCAAAACGCTTAACTTCTGATAAATAAAATTGATCAAAAGTTTTTTCACCCTCGTGATAAACCAAGTCTAAATCATCTGTTTCAATTAATTCCGGATATTTTCGTAAAACTTCTCGTAAGTTATCAAAAGGAGATGCTCCCACTCTGAGACGAATCTTATCAGTATTAAAGTCAATGATAGCTGGTCGAAGAAATTTACGAATATTGGCGAGTTCTGAAATATCGAATTGTGTAGCAATTCTTAAAAAACTTTCTATCTCTAGCTCTGATATAAAATCATTAGAAAGGCTTTCCGTATTAAAAGAACTATCATCGATTAAAAGTACCGATTTATTATTTCTTGTTGCTATCAAACCTCTCACAAGAGAAGTAATATTTAGACCTATGAGGATCTCGTCATATCTATTTTTTAACATCCAATGACTTCCTTACGATAAAGCTCATATTGAGAAGAATCAAAGCTCATGCCTTTTCCATTTTCTTGTTCAAGCCACTTAGCAAAGTCCATAGCATTATGAACAACTGTTAGGACTTGATAACTTTCTGCCACATCAAACTCCGTAGAACGATGATTAACCGGTCCACAGCTAATATGAGGAACACCATTAACAAGAGGTTCTAGAATTGAATGAACACTTACGCCAAATCCTCCGCCGACGTAGGCGTGAGAAAAGTCAGCATACAATTCACATAAGACTCCTTTCTTATTAAGAATAAGAACATTACCAGTAAATTCTGAAGTTTCATCATCTACAAGCTGAGTAACAAACCCTAACTTTTCAAGTTCCACTTGAAAGCTCGCAAGATTACTCTCATCGAGTTGATGAGGAACAATCAGTACTGAAGTAGGCTCTGGTAATTTTTCAAGTAAGTGAATGTCTGCCAACCATGCATTACCAAGAATAAGTTGTGAGGGAGTTTTTTTTAAATGATTTATTAAAGCTTCATAATTTTTAAAAACATCAGAGAATTTCTCCTTTCGATTTTGATTTCTGCGAAAGATTTGCTCCATTCGAAAATCATATACAATACCTGTCACACCAAGAGGTGACACATAATCAAGATCTTCTTGAGTTGCAAAAACATTGAGCTTTGATTGCAAAAGAAACATTCTTTTTAAAAAGCTGATTTGTTTATTTTTTAGTCGGCTTTTTTTAAACGATAACCATAAGAGCTTAAGGGTATGTCCTTTACGGGCCCAAAAAAGAAATTCCGGAAAAAAATCATATCTAACAAGATAAAGAACACTACTGCTTACCCATTGGGAGAAACATTGAGGGCGAGACCAGAAAGCATAAGTCAAAATGGGGTATCTTAAGTAACGGATTTGCTCTGGGTATTTTTCATAGAGGCCCATCACTTGTTTTTCCACACTCGGAGAGAACATGACTAGCTCTATTTTTTTTCCCACTTTGAGTGCATCTTCGACTAAAGAGTTGATCTGAGCAAACTCTCCTTCACTCGAGAATTCAAAGCACATGTCTGCAGAGATCCCGTCTTCTTTAAAGCTCTTGCAGCCTATTTCTTTTTTATTTTTCAGTTCAAATCTTTTACGTATGACTATTTCTGGTATCCAGAAGATAAAGCATAAAACAAATTTTGCCACAAGAGTGTGAAGGAAACTATAAATCATGTGAGCTGCTCCAATGATAAATTATAGACTTCATCAACACTTATTGATTCCATACAAAAAAGACTCTTTCTAAAACAATTCTTTGAACCAGTTGTTGAGCAAGGCTTACACCACAGCGACTTTGAAATGAAGCGGGAGTTATCAGCATGAGGAGCAAAACCAAAGCGAGGGTCGGTGGGACCAAAAATTGTTAAACACTTCACACCATAAGCTTCAGCAATGTGATTCATACCAGAATCATTTCCGATGCAAAGCTTTGCACTTGAAATAATGCTCATGGATTCACTCAAGGAAGTTTTCCCTTGAAGGTTAAGAAAATTCTCACTTTTGATAGAATTAAAAGCATCACAAAAATGATCACTCGGCCCAGCTAAAACGATAACTTTTTCTCCGCGGCTTAAAAGTTTGTGTGTCAGTTCCACAAAACGATCAACTGGCCAGCGTTTTGGTTGAAATGAAGCAGAGGGGGCCACAACGATATAATTTGAAAGCTTTCCATAAGGAGGAGGAAGAGTTAAAGATGTGAGTTCCCCAACTTTTGAATGTATAAATTCTTTTGTATGCTCAATTCCCCTACTGTCTCCAAAAACATCTTGGATATCATTAATCAAACGATGCACCTGATTTTCTAGGCCAAAAACTTTTGGAGAAATAAGATTTTTAAAAAATGTACCCTTAAGTTTAGTTAAGAGCCATCGCTCCCAACGACGTTTATCAACACTTAATGATGGCGTACGCCAAAACATCCAACGAAGTCGGTATGAGCGCATTGTTCCGTGTAAATCTAGGATGAGGTCAAAAGGATTTTCCTTATGAATTTTATTAATTTGTTGATAGAAACTTTTCCAGCCTCCATCTTGACGACGATCCAAGCAAATCAATTCATCCACGAAAGGATGCTTATCCAATAAAGAAGAAAATTCCTCCGAAGTGGCAAAACTTAATCTTAGCTTTTTTCCATATAAAGACTTCAGCCAGTTGATGGTGGCAGTTTGTAAAACCACATCCCCCATACTGGAGAAGCGAATGAGTAGAATATGCATGACTTAATTATGGCTCAGTAGATGGGGATTAAAAAGTAATAAAAAGCATCTAAGACAAAAAGGTACGGCGTACCTTTTTGTCTTAGATGAGAATACTAATTATTATTGAGAAGTTGAGCTGCTTCTTTTGCAAAGTAGGTCAGAATAATATCAGCTCCGGCCCTTCTAAAAGAAGTTAACGTCTCAAGAATGACCTTATCGTTTTCAAGCCACCCTTTTTCAACAGCAGCTTTAACCATAGCGTACTCTCCACTCACATTATATGCAGCGATGGGAAGAGTGAAATTTTGCTTTAAGCGGTAGATGATATCAAGATAAGGAAGACCAGGTTTAACCATCAGAATGTCAGCTCCCTCTGCTTCGTCTAAAGCTGCTTCACGAAGGGCTTCATTGGCATTTGCATAATCCATTTGGTAAGTTTTCTTATCACCTTTCTTGGGAGCAGAATCAAGAGCATCTCTAAAAGGACCGTAGTAAGCCGAAGCATACTTTGCTGAATAACTCATAATGAGAGTTTTACTAAATCCTTCATCATCAAGAGCTTGTCGAATATAGGCAACTCTTCCATCCATCATATCAGAAGGTCCAATAATATCGACGCCGGCCCGAGCTTCGCACAAGGCCTGATTAGCAAGAACCTCTAAGGTTTCATCATTTAAAATTTCACCCGTTTGGGGATCAACGATTCCGTCGTGACCTTCACTTGAATAAGGATCAAGGGCCACATCCCCCATAATCATCATTTCAGGGAGAGCATTTTTTAGTTCGCTAATAGCGCGAGCATTAAGGCCATCCGGGTTGTATGCTTCTTGAGCATGAGGAGTTTTTAAGTCTTCACTTACGGCCGGAAAGAGGGCCACTGTCCTCACTCCTAGATCGTAGAGTTCTTTTGCTTCTTTGATGACGAGATCAATTGAGAGACGATTCTGTCCTGGCATCGAGGCCACTGGAACTTTTTGATTTGTACCTTCAATCACAAAGAGAGGGGCAATCAAGTGATTAGCACTTAAGTGAGTCTCTCTCACTAGCGAACGAATAACCTCATTAGCACGATTTCTTCTAGGTCGAATTAACATATTTTTAGCCTTTCATAGTTGTTTGAAGAACAAGAGCATACATTTGAATTTGCTTCATCATAGCTGCAAGTCCATTTGAACGATTCATAGAGAGATGTTCGGTAATCCCCACTTCCTTCAAGAAATCTGGTTTAGTGGTAAGAATCTCAGTGGGAGTAGCATCGGAATATACGCTCAAAAGCAGACCTACAATTCCCTTCACAAGGACTGCATCTGAATCCCCATAAAAATAAACTCTCCCATTTTTAAATTCTGGGAAAAGCCAAACCTGAGACTGGCATCCTTTAACCTTATATTTTTCTTCACGCTTATCTTCTGGATATGAATCCAGGGACTTACCTAGCTTTATAAGTTCTTTATAGCGGTCTTCCCAATCACTGAATTGTAGAAAGCGCTCTTTAATTTTATTCACTCTATCTTGCATAAATCCTCTATTTTTCAAGTAGTCCGAGTATGCCTCCAGCGCCAGTATTAGTCAAAAACTTGAGTAGTAAAATAAACCACTAATATTCAAGATTTCCCCCTCATATTCCGAAAAGATAAATTGAGGATATGGATCAATGAGTACTGAACTTCTATCACTGACAAAAGAGGAAATTAAGCAAAGAGAGCTCTCTCACAGAGATCTGTGGATTATTAAGTTAGGAGATGAGATCAAAGGCCCTTATGAGGTTGATAATCTCAAATCCTATATCCAAGAAAATGAGTCTTTGTTTGAAGAGGCCCTTGCTAGTCGAATGGAGCCACAGGAGTGGAACCCTCTATTTAGCTACCCTCAGTTCCAACGTCGAAGTCCCCAAATAATAAATCAAACTGATGCAGAAGGTCCCTTCTGGATTTATGAAAATGGACTAAAGGCCGGACCTTTTGAAAAGCTTCATATTCTTAAACGCCTTGAAATGAATTCATTGATCGTGACTGATAAAATCTCCATCGATGATGGAAAATCATGGATGGCAATTTACCAGTTCCCGGATTTTGATCGCCGCGAGTTTAGTGCTCAAGAACTTCCTGTGGCCCCTCTAGAACAAACACTGGCCCAGATTCATGGAAAAGACGCTGAGGAAAAGAAAGAAGAAGCTTCTGAAATTCTTGCAACCGCTGCCCATCGAGGGCTTTATAAGAATAAAGTATTACAGTTTAAGGCAACAAACTATTCCTTACCCGAGAACAAGTCCTCATTCTGGAGTAACTCTCTGCCTGATTGGTTTATGCCTTCCGCTATTGCTCTAGGAGTAATGGTTATTGGTGGAGTCATATTCACTTTAACTCCGGGACAAGAGAGTGAAACACTCAGTGTCGCCGATATCACTGAACAATCAAGACCTCTTCAGCAGAAAAGGACTGTGGCCCAGCCTAATCCAAGTGCTCAGCTTGGACGAACGAATAGGATTCCGGCCAGTGTGAAAAACACGCCAGCTCCGAGAGCAAGAAGAAGTGCAGGACTGGAACGCCTCAAAGTTAGAGACAATGTTCCAACAACTATTGAGAGCCATCACGTGGACAGATATCCAAGTAATACTGAACTCGATCCAGAGTTTGGGCATTACGAAGAACCTTACACTGATCCCTATGATAATCCTTTCAACGACGAAGCTATCGTTCACGAAGCTCCACCTGCGGCCAGTTTAGTGCCCCCAAGGGCTCGACGACAACCAACTTCTGTGAGTGAAGTGATGGGTTATGAAGAAGATATGGTCGAAGAGGCCAGTGACTTCTAATCATTAATCAGGTTATAGTTAGCTCAATGAATACGCTTAAACAGATCGCCTCGCAATTTAAGACTCCTTCTGACACGCAGGGCCTTTTCCTGTCTTTAGAAGGGATTGAAGGTTCGGGAAAATCAACTCAAATAAATTTTATAAAGCAGTTTTTTGAAGAAAGAGACTACCAAGTCCTATGCTTAAGAGAACCCGGTGGAACCCGCTTTGGAGAAAAACTCAGAGAGGCCATTCTTGAATCAAGCTCTCCTCTTCATCCCCTGGCCGAGGCCCACTTATTTGTTTCTTCTCGCGCCCAACTTCTCCATGAGAAGATTCTCCCCTTTTTAAATACTCCAAAATCTGTGGTGATTCTTGACCGCTATATTGATTCCTCTCTTGCCTATCAAGGCAATGCCCGAGGCTTAGGCTATGAAACTATTCTTAAACTTCATGAATCAGCTCCCTTAAATATACTTCCTCATCGAACATACTTTCTTGATATTAGTCTTGAAACTTCCATGAAGCGGCAGGAAGCTCGAGGGAACGTAAAAGATTACTTTGAATCAGAGAAAAAAGATTTTTATGAAGCCTTGGTCAAAGGTTATCAAGAGATGGCGGGTCTCTTTGATAAGCGAATAAAAACTATTGATGGAACTCAGAAGCCAGAGATCATTTCACAGATCATTCATCAGGATCTCGAAGGGCTCTTATGAATTTAATCCAGCGGCTCCTTAAACTTGCTCAGCAAAAGAAACTTGCCCACTTCTATATTCTAGAACCGACCCAGAGTTCTCCCAATGCTCAAGCCGAATGTGAGACTTTTTGTCACGACTTTCTAAAGAGCTACTTTTCTGAGGTCTCACCTAATGGTCCAAGTACCCCTTGGGACCATCCAGATGTACAAGTGTTAGGCACCAGAATTGATCAAGAGGATGTCACCACTAATTTCACAGTAGAAGAAGCATTAAACTTCATGCGCTACTTTGAATTTGCACCGATCAATGCCCCTCATAAGTTTGCCATTATTACTCAAGCAAGTCGTATCGGTACTGTGGTGGCCAATAAGTGGTTAAAGCTTCTAGAAGAACCTAATGGGGACACCACAATCATCCTCATTAATGCTCAACGGATAAAATTACTCGAAACAATCCAGTCCCGAGGTATTCTCCTTCGACTAAATAATTTTTCAGAGGCCCCTGATCTGAGTGAGTTTTTAGATTTTTTAAACGAATCAAAGGACCTTACCCTCGGTCAATTTCTTGAAAAGAATCAAAAAGGACAGAAAGACCTCAATTACTGGATGGATCAGCTTATCATTTGGGAAAGCCTGATGCCATCTGGAGCAAATGAGAAAAGAGAATTAGGTCAATGGCTGATTCAACTCCGAGAGATGGATACATTTCATCAACCTAGTGCAACAAAGTGGGCCCTCTTTTTCCAGTACCTTAAATCCAATGTATTTCACAGGCTAATTCATTGACATAAAACGAAATTAACTCAATGATAGTGAGATGACCGACGACAAAAATACGGCCCCCGTAGAAGCTACAACTGAAGCCGGGGTAACCGAGCCTATATACTCTGGTAATCACATTCCAGAAATGACAGAGGAAGAAGCCTCTGAAGAAAGAGAAGCAAAGGATGAAAGCCGATTTAAAGAAGGCCAGATTCTTCGTTTCGTCCGAGTCCGCTTTCCCGGAAACGCGCGCTCATTCCCATTCCTCGTCGGTAAACGCCAAATAGAATACGGACAAAAAGTAGTTGCAATGAGTGACCGCGGTATGGCCGTGGGTTACGTTAACTCCTTTCCTTACGATGTTCCTTTCAATAAAAACATGCTTCCCATTAGAAGCATTGCTAAGATTGCAACCGAAGAAGACATCGAAAAAGATAAAGAAGCTTACCAACAACAAAAAGACGCTGAAAATATTTGTAATGATCTCATCGAAGATCACCAACTCGACATGTACCTTACCCATGTGGAATTCACTTCATTTGGTAAGAAGGCCATCTTTTATTTTATCGCTCCTTCCCGCGTGGACTTTAGAGATTTAGTAAAAGACCTCGTCGCCAAGTTAAAAACAAGAATTGAACTTCGTCAGATCTCTGTTCGTGATCGATCCGCCTCTATCGGTGGAATCGGTCCTTGTGGACGAGAGCTTTGTTGCTCATCGTTTCTGACTAAGTACGGGAACGTTGGGATTAAAATGGCCAAGAACCAAGACCTTACTCTCAACTTCTCAAAACTTAACGGTGTTTGTGGGCAACTTAAGTGCTGTCTTCAGTATGAGGATGAGGTTTATAAAGAAAAAAGAAATCGACTCCCTAAAGAGGGAGATATTATCTCGACTCACACCAATGAGATTGGCCGAGTCATTCGTCTCCATCTCTTAAGCGAGCAGTTTGATATCATTACTAATCGTGGCGTAAAGAAAAGATACGTGGTGGACCTTTATAAGGAATCCCTTGATAAAGAGACTGCAAACTTTCCAAAAGAGTTTGATTCAGTAAGTGATGAAACCCATAAGGTTATTGGACTTGAAGAAGCTGAAGCGAAAAAAATTAAAAAATTTGAAGCTGAAGTTAAGGAATATAAATCAGAATCCAAAAACTTTGCTCAGAATGTCTTTGAAAATCTTTTTGGAACTAAAACTCTTGATTATTCTCTCCCTGAGATCATTGATCCAGACAGTGAAAGAAATAAACATATAACAACTCCTGAAGATGAAGAAGAAATAACATACGTTCCTAGCGAAGATGAAATTCTTCTCGATGACGACGACAGTTTAGTCGTTGATGAGCCAATCATTACTAATACCTCTCGTATGCATCAACAACAACGTCCGCATCAGCGAGACAATCGTGGACAAAACCGCGAAAGAAATGATCATAGGAACAATAGACCAGCCCGTTCTCATCATCAGTCTAGAGGCCCGAAAGCTCAATCAGCACCTGAACAACAGGGAGCAGAAGGAACAGGAGCACCTAAAAAACATAATAGACCTTATAGACAAAGAAGACCTCAGAATAGAGATGGCCGAAACCGTCCACCTAAGTAGTCATGAGAATTCTACACACCTCTGATTGGCATCTGGGAAAAAGACTCTTTAAGCTAGATCGACGTCAGGAACATGAACTTTTTCTAGATTGGTTAATTGAAACTGTTACTAGCGAGAACATAGATGTTCTCCTGATGAGTGGTGATGTTTTTGATACACCTACACCACCTCACCAGTCCTTGGAACTCTTCTATAATTTTCTTCATAAGCTCTCTACCACCACGCAAGTACAAAGCTATTTCATTGCCGGTAATCACGACTCCGGTCAACTTATTGAAGCTCCGAAGGCCTTATTAAAAAATCACAGAGTGAAAGTCTGGGGAAAACTTTCAAATAACATTGAAGATCATTGGCATAGAATTACCATCAATGATGAAAGCATTGATCTTTGTGCAATTCCTTTTTTTCGCTCCTATGAACTTTTAGGGCATGATGAAGATATTCTTGCAGCTTTAGGAAAGTATCTCAGTTTCAAAAATGATATCCCTAAACTTCTGATGCTTCACCATTTAGCAGGAATGTATGAGGCCGGAGGAAGTGAGCAAGTCATTAGCTTGACCGGTATTGAGTCTATTCCGACCCATTGTTTTGATGATTTTAAATATGTGGCCCTGGGACACATTCATAAACCTCAAAAAATTAAAAATCACGTTTATTATTCTGGTTCACCTCTTGCGATGAGATTTAGCGAAAAAGGCACCAAGAGTGTCGTTATTATCGACACTAAAAAAGATTTTGAAGTTTCCAGATTAAGTATTCCTACCTTTAGAAAGATTGCCAGTATTAAGACCACTGAAAAAGAACTTCTTAACGATTTAGATAAGCTAGAACCTAATGAAGGTCTCACAGGAATTGTCGAAGTAGAAATCTCTCTTCCCTCTCCGCGAATTGGTCTCATTGATCAAATAAAAGAAACACTCTTTAAGAAAAATTATGAGCTTCTAAGCTTTAAGCCTGTTTTTGCAAACTCAGAAGTTGAGGTCAAAGACAAGAATAAGATTTTTGAACTATCGACAAAAGATCTGTTTAAAGAGTTTTATTTAACTAAATATTCTGAAGAAACTGAAGTCCCTGAAGATGTACTAGAAGATTTTAATCAGCTGCTAGAGAAGGCCCAACGTGCGATTGATTAAACTTAAACTCAAAAATATTGCTAGTCTTAAAGGCGAACATCTTATTGAGTTTGATCAGATTACTCAAAGCTCCTCTCTTTTTGCCATCACCGGCGAAACAGGCTCCGGAAAATCAAGTATTCTCAATGCCATTGCCATGGCCCTCTACGGAAGAGTTTATAAAACAAGCGTTACACAAGCAGATATCGTCACCCTTGGAGAAAGAGAGGGGCAGATTCAACTTATCTTCTCTATCAGAGGTGAGTACTACTTAGCTGACTGGAAAGGAAGAATTAGACGACCCAATGGAGAACTTTTAAAGAAGCCCACTCTAGATCGCGTGATTCAAAAAATTTCAACAGACTCATTTGATGGAGAGCGATCAACTGAAACCTACCAGGCAGATGATTTACTTAATTTGAACTTTGATCAGTTTTGTAAATGTATCATTTTAAACCAGGGAGAATTCGCCAAATTTTTATCTAGTTCATTTACTGAAAGAAAGGCCATACTTGAAAAACTATATCCAGGAAATGATATTGAAAATTTGTCACGTTTCCTAAAGATTGAGCTTGATGAGGCCAAATCTAAAATGAGCGTCTTAACGACTCAACTAGAAACCCTAAGTTTTTCGCCGGAAGAAGGAGTCATCCTCTCCCAACAAAAAGAAATATTAACAAATGAACTTAATCTAAAAAACTCATGGCAGAAAAGATACAGCGCTTTAAAGAGACTCTTTGATAGTTTAGAAATTTATTATAAGTCCTTTCAAGACAATCAGTCCCGCCAAACAAAACTTCAAACAGAGATTAAAGAGACAACTCATCTTTTTAACCTCTCTATGAATGAAACTGAAAAGAAACGAAAAGACTTGTTAGAGATTACTCAATTCAACGATTCAAGGATTCCCCTTCTTCAAGAGCTGTTAAAAAAAGAAGAACAGGAAAAGTTTTTAAAAAATCAAATCCAGCTCTTCGAAAACAACTTGCATAAACTTTTGGAGCAAAAGAAGAACATACTTCAACAAAAAGAAGAAGTTCTTGTTCAACAGGCCCAATGGTCAAACATCTATCAAGAAACAATCAAAAGCTTTAATTTTGATCCCGACCTACTCTTATCCTATCGATCCGAGCTAGAGCAGTTTGCCGACAATATGGGTAGAATCGAAAAACTTGAGATTGAAAAGAAAAACTTAAAAGAAAGATTCAATGAAGTTGAGATAAAAGGAAAAAACCTTAAAGAAAATATTCAAAAGCTTGAAGTCCTCATGAAGGAGGAACCTATGGCCTTAAAAGAAAAGATCAACGAACTAAAGAAACAGAAAAACAATCTCCAAGAAATTACAAATCAAAGAGAAGTGCAAAAGAAGACATTGGAAACTCTTCTTTTAAAAGAAGATGGCTTAAATAAAGAGCTTCAGAGTAATATCGATCACATCAAGAGCATACAACTTGAGTTCAAAGAGAATGCAACACTCCTTAATGCTCTCGAAGTGAGTCTTACTCTTCATGAGTACAATGTAAGTTTAAGAAAATGTGCAGATCACGGAAAAAGCCATAATCTTGATCACTGCCCTCTATGTGAAAAAAGTCTTGAACAGAACTTCTGGGACAACTTAAAGCTAAAACTGTCAGATACAAACATTGAAGAAATTCAAGAGAACTACCAACAACTCAACACTAAGTCGAATCAGTTAAAAAACAGAGAAATTTTACTTCTCACAAAAAATGAAGAAATCACTAAAAATATTGAGACCATTAAGTCTGAGGCCCAGAACCTTAAAAACACACTCTCAAAAGAAATACCGGATCTAAAGGCTTTAGAAGTTCAAATTGAAGAACATGAAAAAAAACTAATACATTTTGAACATCAGCAAAAAGAGATGGATCGTCTAAACGAAGAAATAAAGCTCATCAGAACCCAATATTTACAGAGTAAAGAAGCTTTATCAAATGTGGAATCCTCCCTTACGCCTATCGTAGAAGAAAACAATAAACTCAAAACGGTATTAAGGACTATAGATTTAGAACTTGAGACCAAACTAAATAAACTTAAAAATGATCTACGTCTCCTCCTTCGTCTTACCCAAGAAAAGAAACAAGGAGAGACTCTTGAACAAAAACTTACTCATCTTCAAGAGAATTTAAAAAACATAAATTTAAATTGTGAAGATTTAAAAGAAAAAATCAAATCCCACTCTGATGCTCGAGAAGATCTATTAGAGGAACTTAAAGATAAACTCCAAGGTAAATCTTCCCAAGAAGAGCTGGCAGAATTGCAGACCAGATTCAAGAATGCGACCTCCGAGTTTCAAAATGCTGAAGCTGCTCAAAAAAAACACGAGCAAGACCTCTCCCTTAAAAGAGGAAATATTTCTTCAATTGAACAACTTCTTAAAGACTATGAGTTGAAGTTTATAGAAACTCAAAATGAGATAAAGACTCTTTCTCTCCAGGATATTTCTCCTCTAAATGACGAAATACAGAGCTTTGAAGATAAGTTAAAAACCATTAACCTCACTCTCAGTGACTCCATCGAAGTTATCATTGCTTCTAAGAGCTTTATCTCTGAATCTCTTAATGAGTTTGAAACAAGTTTAAATAAACTCAATAACGAACTAGGAGTCATTAAAGAAAAAATATCTCACTGGGACAAAACTCAAGACAAAATCAAACTCTTAAAGCTTGAGTTTGAAGAAGCAAACTCTAAAACAGAGCGTTTTAAAAGACTCTCGAGCATTCTAGGTACAGATGAGCTTCGTACTTTTGCCCTGTCTTTAGTAGAAGAAAATCTTATTCTTCAAACTAATGAAGAACTTGCGAATTTATGCCAATCTCGCTACGAAATCATTCATCAGTCTCGACGTGGGATTACTCCTGAGTTTTATATTCTCGATAAATTTCGTGAAGGGGGAATTAGAAAAGTATCAACTCTCTCAGGTGGAGAAACTTTTATGGTATCCCTGGCCATGGCATTAGCATTGGCCGAAATGACCAGAGGACAAGCAGAGATTGATACTCTCTTTATTGATGAAGGTTTTGGGACTTTGGACCAAGAGTCCCTTGAAGATGTCCTAGATATGCTCAACCAAATTCAGAATAGAGGTCTAATGATCGGGATTATTTCTCATATAAAGACTCTCACTCAAGCCTTGGGAGTTAATCTTCTTCTTTCTAAGGGCCAGGACGGGACATCAAAAGTAAGTATCCGATATAACTAGTATCCCTGTCGTATTTTAGTCCTGTCGAAATATTAAACACCCCTATTCTTTTTTACCATCCCTACAGCAGTTCATCATTATTACGTTTAGAATTGGGATATGAAAAAACTACTTCTATCATTCCTCATTATGGTAACCACTTCTTCAACTGCTCATGCTCACCCAGATTGCCTCTTTCACAATGCCCCTATTGGAAGTGTGGTCAATAAACAAGTGGGAGCAAAGTCTAAAAATGCTGTAATTAATGCCACTATTAAAGCTAAAGAGAAGTTTGATGAATTAATTAATTTGTTTAATAGAAGTAAATCAAAGAATCTAAAAGTCCTGTCAGTGATACATTCCGAGTCATCTATTGATAGTCCCCTTATTTATTCTCCAACATTGATTGCGCAGGAGTTGAGTAAGTTACAATCGCAAATGTCTCCGGCCCTTAAAAAAGCAATCTTTGAAAACGGACGCTTAGACGTAACAAATATTTCAGAAGTTGATATTATTAAGTACGGTCCCAAAATTGGAGGTCTCTATGACCTTGCTATTCGATATGAATTATTAAATGCCAATAAGGCGGCCTACAAAAAACTGGCCTCAAAAGATATTAGAGGATTCTATTATCTTTATACGATGAAAATCAATGCGGACAATTTAAGAAGATTTGAAGGTTTCAACACCAATGAACAAGAAAAAATTAAAGATGCACTCATAGGAATTTGTCGAAATAAT
>CAYWMU010000049.1:11715-15503 GCA_964459395.1 uncultured Bacteriovorax sp. | reverse complement strand
TATTCTTTTATGCTTTATTTGCGGCATCCAGAATGGAACGATCTCTATTGTCTCAAGGTCTGTTGTAAGAACCACTCATTTAACAGGAATAACGACGGACTTAGGACTTGGATTAGTCCGCCTTATGAATAAATCCAATATTCAGATTAATGAAAATCAAGAGAGGAATGCTACTCTCATGAGACTAGGTCTTATTTTATTCTTTATCATAGGTTCAGCAGCCGGTGCAGTGGTCTTCACAAAAATGAACTTCTGGGGCTTCCTCATACCACTGACAAATGCAGGTGCTCTGTTTTTTATGATGTACTACTTTCAAGTTAAGAAAATTAAGGATGCTAGAGAGGAAACTTCAGAGTAAAAATGGTATTTCCAGGGGAAGAGGCAAGAAGGATTTTACCATTGTTATTCTCAATGAGTTTCTTTGAAAGAGAAAGACCTAGACCAGTGCCTTTATCAGGTGACTTTGTAGTGTAGAAAGCTTCGAAGACTTTATTTTGTTTATCAAGCGGGATACCGCTTCCATTATCTTCCACATTAATGACGAGATAATTATTTTCATTCTTAACTCTTATATTTACGTAAGGATTTTGAATCCCTTGAAGAGCATCGTAAGCATTATTTAAAAGATTAACGAGGACTTGCACAAACTCTACGGGGCGAACTTGAAAGGTCGTTTGGTCCGTTTCATAGATAACATTGATAGGAAGGCTACTAATGTGGAAGCGATGCTGGCAAATAACTAATGTATCTTCAATAAGATTCTTAGCGTTGTGAGAGTCCATAGGAGTGTTCTCACTGGAACCTGAGATGGTTTTTAAAGAGCGAATAATATTGTTAATTCTCGAACAGGTCTTTTCAATCATTTTACATTTTTCGAGGATTTCTTCACAGGTTAGTTTCTGTTGAGGAATGTCTTTAATCATCCCCTGGATGGTGGCCTTGATAACAAAAAGAGGATTGTTGATTTCATGAGCAATACCACCGGCCATCTCTCCTAGAGCGGCCATTTTACTCGAAACGAGAGCCTTGGCCTTTTCTTCATGTAGCTGAGACTGAGCTTCTAGATGTTCTTCAAAAAGGATACGAAATTTATCTTCAGCGGAAATATAGTAACTATAGAAACAAAGGATAGTCGTCATAATGAGACAGTAATTTGCAATGTAATCGAAGGTATTAAGAATAGCTAGTCTAGGACCAATGAGGTTGGGGAAAATTTCAAAATCTTTATAGATAAGGAGAGTGAGTAGAAGGAGAGGATAAAGAATACCTATGAGGATTTTAACTTTCTCTTTTCGATTGAAGAGAATAATGGAGAAGGCTGAAAAAGATGTTAATCCATAATAGAGAGGACTATTTATACCCTTCATCCCTGAAATGACGAAGACACCTGTTGAAGTAGAAAAAATAAGTAACCCTGAAGCCCAGTTGTGAAAATGTTTGTAATTACAGAAGATGGCCAGGGCATAGAAGGCCAATAATATAAGATTCCCTTTGATCATGAAGCTATTGGCCTCAAGACCCCAAGGAATAATAAAAATCAGGCAAATTATCCCCAAGGCAAGGCATAGACGATTTACAATACGTATACGCTTAGCCTCAAAAGAAGATAAGTGCTGTGTTCCTAAATCAGACAGGTAATACCAAAGGTTTTTAAGAGGCATAGGATTATTATCTGCTTTAATGGCCCTAAATCAAACTCAAGGTTTCCGCAAAAATTCCTTAATTTCTAAAATGCTTTAGGCTTCCTGAAGTAAAGGATCAAAATTATTAAAATTATTTCACAGTAAAGGTTTTCCTCCCGATTTCTATGCTAAAGACTGAGCAATTCTTAACAGGTGAGGAAATATGAAACTAATACTGGCTTTGTCTCTAATGCTAACTTCCACATTTTCGATCGCAGCATCAGGCGAATGCTTGATTGAAGGCTATGCTCAAAGAACATTCAGTGCTTCTAGTGTTTATCGTTTTTTAAATCAGGTTGAGACCACTAGTCTTTCAGGATGTCAGTTAAAGCTTGAAAGAACTGTCAGAGCTCTTGAGCAATGCCTCATGGTTCCTGCTGGGAGAGTTTCTCATGTTCAGATGGTGTTCAATGGTAGTGAAAAAGTTAACAGCATTGAATACGTTGATGCCAATTGTGGCGAACAGTACTAATTTTTGATCTCTATTTGCAGAAGGTAGGGGTCTCCTACCTTCTTTCCTAATTGCCTGTAATCATTTCAAGCGTTATAGTTTAGCTATGAAAAAAACAATTTTAAGTGCCAGTACGGTAACGGGTAATTTAACTCTTGGAAATTATATTGGGGCCATTAGTAATTGGACCAAATTACAAAATGAATATGACTGTCTTTATTTCTTGGCAGATCTCCACGCTCTGACTGTTCAGCAGGACCCCAAGATTCTTAAAGATAGAATCTATAGTTTCTATGCTCAATATTTGGCCCTAGGACTTGATCCTCAAAAAAATACTATTTTCGTTCAGTCACAGATCCATCAGCACGCCGAACTGGCCTGGATTCTTACTTGTCTTACTCCCATGGGCTATTTAAATCGCATGACTCAGTTCAAGGAGAAGGCCGAAAAACATGTTAAGAACGTAAACGCAGGACTGTTTAGTTACCCAGTTTTAATGGCTGCAGATATTCTTCTATACCAAGCGGATTTGGTGCCGGTAGGTGAAGATCAAAGACAGCATATGGAACTTACCCGGGATATCGTGGGCTTTTGGGAAAACCGGTATGGAGAGGGGATTTTCAAAATGCCAGAAGCCTATGTAGGAAAAGTGGGAGCAAGAATTATGTCTCTCCAAGAACCTACTAAGAAAATGTCTAAGTCTGATGATAACGAGAAGAATTTCATTGCTATTATTGATGAACCTAAGAAAATCGAGAAAAAGATAAAATCGGCCACTACTGATTCTGATACGGTCATAAAGTATGATCTTGAGAATAAGGTTGGATTATCGAATCTTATGAACATCTATTCATCTCTGACAGATAAAAGCTTTGAAGAGATTGAAAAAATGTATGAAGGTAAAATGTATGGGCATCTTAAAGTTGATCTCGCCCAAATTGTCGTTGATAAGCTTACTCCCGTTAGAGAGAAATACTTAGATCTTATGAAAAATAAAGATTACCTCGATACACTGATGAGCGAAGGAGCCTTTAAGGCTGAGGCCCGTGCCGAAGCCACTCTGAAAAAAGTCTATGAGGCGACTGGATTAGTTTTAAGAAAAAGATAAAAAATTAAAAAAGAAGCTCCCTTTCGGGAGCTTTTTTTATTTAGAAATGTAGTCCAGGGAACTCATCGTTAATTCGAACAGGGAATTCTGGTTCATAATCCCAGTGATCTCTACCGTTATCGAATTCGTCATAAACGCGATCAGGATCTTCATAAACTCTGATATCGTTACTTGAGCTGTACTCATAACTTCTTCCTGTAACAGGACCAGCACATTCAACTTTCTTTTTCTTAACTACGCATTTCTCAAACATGGCCACATGTTGATAATCGTATAATTTACAGAAGTTCTTTTCGGAACAAGTATAGAAACCATCTACGATTTGATATCTCTGAGTTCCCCACATAACGACTAACTGACCTGTTAGGGCCTTAGTGCCTTTCACCTTTTTTAGATCTCGGCTTTGGAAAATAACTTTATGCTGAAGATCACCTAGTGTGTGTACACGTCTGATACGGTAATCAGCAGAAAGAGCGCTAAAGGAAACGAGGGCTACCAAGAGAGCGAGAACAAAATTAAGTTTTTTCATAATAAGTACCTCATAAAA
>CAYWMU010000049.1:0-11705 GCA_964459395.1 uncultured Bacteriovorax sp. | reverse complement strand
GGTATACGTAAAAGGCCGCGGATTGGGAAGGGCCATGGTTCCTTGGGTTGAAAAATTTACTGGCTTTAACTTAGCGAGGTCTTAAGTCGCCCTAAAATAATCGGTTATTTGGACTTTGAGAGGTAATATTTGATGGGTCAATAAATTTATGTGTTTTGAGTTAAAATCAAATAATGATGAACAAAATTCGAAAGTTTTTCGCCAGTGCTTTCATCGTCATGGTTTTGATGATGATGATCAAACCTCATCTGCCTAAGGACAATAAGTTTCTTAAAACAATCTACTGGCCCATCAATAAAGTCGAAGGAAGCATCGGCACTAACCAAACCTGGTTAATGTTTTCTCCTAATCCTTCAAAGATTGATGCCTATGTAATAGGTGAAGTGACTTACAGTGATGGAAGCAAAGATGCTTTTGATTTCTATCATGGTCTAGATCTCAATATTTTCCAGAAATATCTTTATGGAGAGAAGTATCGAAAGTTTACTTCGGAGCACTTGAGAATTGATAAAAGAAAATTTCTTTGGAATGACGGTGCTAAATTTGCTGTCGCAAAGTTACAAGAAAAGAATGTTGGTAAGAAACCCGTTGAAGTAACTCTTAGGCGCTTTTGGAGTGAGACGCCCAAGTGGGAGAAACACTTTATTAAACACGGAGAAAATAAGCCTAAATACAATAGTTACCTCTATTATAGAAAAAAGGACCTATAATGTTTAAGGCCCTTGATAAGTTCTTTTTCACCGAGCATCCTACGTATAATCTTGCCTTTTTTAGAATCGTCTGGGGAAGTCTTGTTTTTTTTAATGTACTTTTTGAAGTTGGAAATATAGCAGATTTTTATGGTCCAGAAGCCATCGTCTCATTGGAGACAGTATCTAGCAGAATTAGGCACTTCCACTTCAGTCTTTTTCATCTTTTTAAAGAAAGTCTTGCAACGGCCTATGGAATCTATTTCTTCACTTTAATATCATTAATGATGGTGACGATCGGTTACTACACAAGAGTATTCTTGTTTTTTTCGTTAATAGGCCTTGTTTCTCTTCATATGAGGAATACTTGGATTCTCAGTTCCGCTGATGTTTTGATCCGCTGTATTTTCTTTATACTCATTTGGAGCCCTTGTTATAACGTTTTATCTATTGATTCATGGCTTGCCAAAAAAAGAGGAGAGCCTAAGCCAGTAAATGCTTCACAATGGACATGGCGACTAATACAGATTCAAATCGCTGTCGTCTATCTTTGGACCTTCTGGTCTAAGGTGAAAGGAGAAAACTGGATTGAAGGAAGCGCTGTATATTATGCGACCAGGCTAGAAACAATGAGAAATTTTACCATCCCATGGCTACTCGACACGAAAATCATCATTAAGTTTTTAACTTGGGGAACTCTAGCGATTGAGCTTGCTCTAGGTACATTGGTTTGGTTTAAAAAAACAAGAACGGTTGTTATTCTCCTGGGTATCTCACTCCATCTAGGCATAGAAGTCGCCATGGCCATCCCATTCTTTGAATGGATAATGATTGTTCTATTGATGAACTTTTATAACCCTGATGACTATGTTCATCTTTATACAAACTTAAAGTCGAAATGCCTTCAGCTTATTACAATTGAAGATGAGGGGTTAACTTGATGCTTCAGAGTTTTCTCTCTCATCCTCTCCATGAAAAATTAAATTACTCCGTCTTAAAATGTAAGAATAAAGATTCTCCGTGCCTTATCAAGTTGAGTCGAACATTCTCACGCTCAATTGATATCGATTCCTGTAAGGAATCTTTAACTAAAGTGATGACAACTTTAAGTTTCATTACGCGAAAAGTGTAAGTTAATAAAATTCTCAAGGGATACCCACTCTCATCATCATTGACGTTCATCCAAGGAGGAATTTAACTTCTCCAATCGAAAATATCTTAATTTTGGAGGAGATATGAAAAAACTAACTCGAAGTATTGGATGTGCGATGGCCCTTACTGTTCTTATGACTTCAACAGTTCCACAAGGTTTACAAGCAAGATCAACAGTTGATTATAAAATCACCTTAGAAAGTAGTTCGAAGTTGATAGAGACAGCTTTTAATAAGTTCCGTTATGAAATGACAGTCGAGTGGGATCAACAAGATCCATACTTTAAAGATTACGCTAAGCGAGAGCTCGAAAACTCTTTGAATGAACTTAAGAAAAGAGGAGTTACTCCAGAGCAAATTCAAGATTACATGTTAAGTAATATCCTTAACAAGTCTGCAAAAAATGATTATCAAAAGCTTATAACAACAATAAAAAAGCAAGGCCTATCTGAAGAAGAGGCTTCTGCACAAATGATGAACTTCATGGATAAAAATTACCAAGAAGGTGTTGGTTTTTCCGGTGGCGCTTCAGGAAGTTATAGAAGGGTTGCTATAATTGTTGGGTTAGTAGTGATTGGAGTGGTTACTTACATCATTATCAAACATCATAAAGATAAAGATGATCGACAAGAAGAAGAGGAAACTACGACAGGCATTACTACAACAACTTCAACCACAAGCGAAACAACGGGTTATACTTCTGGAAAAACTTCAGGGCATAGTTCTGGAAAAACTTCAGGGCACAGCTCTGGTAAAACTTCGGGGCATAGCTCTGGTAAAACTTCGGGATATAGTTCAGGTAAAACTTCAGGGCATAGTTCTGGAAAAACTTCAGGATATAGTTCTGGTAAGACTTCAGGACATAGCTCAGGTAAAACTTCAGGATATAGTTCTGGTAAGACTTCAGGACATAGCTCAGGTAAAACTTCAGGATACAGTTCAGGTAAAACTTCAGGGCATAGTTCTGGAAAAACTTCAGGTTATAGCTCCGGTAAAACATCGGGATATAGCTCTGGGAAAACATCTGGCTACAGCACTGGTAAAACAACAAGCAACAGTCCTCTTTAGTTGATAACTGGGCCCTTTGAAAGGGCCCTTCTAACTAGTATCTGAGGTATGAATGAAAATTCTAAAAAGAATAGGTGCCAATATCTTTATTGTCTTTGTTCTAATGACAATGATCAGAACACATCTGCCTATGAATACTAAGTTCTTTCAGATGATATACAAACCCATCGATGCAGTGGAGTCCAGCATTGGTACTAATCAAACATGGCTTATGTTTTCTCCAAATCCTAGTCGGCTAGATGCCTATGTTATTGGAGAAGTAGAGTATGAGGACGGAAGTAAAGATACATTCGACTTTTATAAAGGGATTGGGATGAGTATGTTCGATAAGTATCTTCATGGTGAGAAGTATCGGAAGTTTACATCAGAAAATCTTCGATCAGATAAAAAACAATTCCTATGGCCTGATGCAAGTAAGTTCGTTCTAAGAAAGCTAAAGGAAAAGAATAATTATAAGCTTCCTAAGAAAGTATCACTCATTCGTTATTGGGATGAAATTCCTTCATGGGATAAAAAATTTGTAAAACATGATGAGTTCAGAGAGCAGTACAAAAGTTTTATGTTTTATAGTAAAGAGGTTTTGTGATGTTTACTTTTAAAAACTTATTAAAGAGCTGGAATCATTTCTTCTTTATTGAGAGATCTACCTATAACTTAGCTTTCTTCCGAGTAGTTTGGGGAGCTTTGATATTCCTCAATATTTTATTCGAAGTAGGAAATGTTGAAGACTTTTATGGACCTAATGCAGTGGTTTCATTGGAGGTTGTCAATAATCATTTCTCACATTTCCATTTGAGCTTATTCAAACTTCTAAAAAACACCAGCTCTAGTGCTTATGCTATCTATTTATTTACACTCGTAAGCTTATTCCTTGTAACGATCGGCCTCTTTACGAGAGTCGCTTTATGGGGGGCCTTAATCGGTCTTGTCTCACTCCATATGAGAAACGTATGGATACTAAGTTCAGCGGATGTTTTAATTCGTTGCGTGTTTGTCATATTAGTTTGGAGCCCATGCTACAATGTTCTCTCCGTAGATTCATATCTTGCTAGAAGAAGAGGTCGCCCATTCTCAGTAGTGGCCCCTCAGTGGACTTGGAGACTACTTCAAATTCAAGTGAGTGTTGTCTACTTATGGACTTTCTGGGCAAAGATAAAAGGGGATGCTTGGTTTGATGGAAGTGCTGTCTACTATGCAACTCGTCTTGATACGATGAAAAACATTACTTTACCTTGGGTTCTCGATCACAAAAATATTATTATGTTCTCAACCTGGGGGACTTTAATTATTGAATGCGCGTTGGGCTCTCTTATTTGGTTCAAGCGATTGAGAACCCCAGTTGTTATTGGTGGAGTTCTTCTTCATGTAGGCATTGAAGTGGTAATGGCGATTCCATTCTTTGAGTGGATTATGATAGCTCTTTTAATGAACTTCTATACTCCTACAGAGTATCTTTTGTTTTATGAAAAGCTAAAAAATAAAGTTCAAAATTTAAGAGGGAGTAAGTTAAAACTTGCTCCCTCTTATTTTAGAAACCTCTTTTAGAAAAAATCTGATAAAGCTTTAAACGATCCCTTCTTGGAGATGGACAAATCTCAGAGCAGGTTTCAAGAATTGCTTTTAGCATATGGTGACTAATTGTAGCCGTTTTGGTGTTGAGTTTCTTTCTTGATTCGTAGATGACTCTATCTCCGATTTCTTTACCCAAGGTTTCTCTAACATCCCATAGAACTGATAATACAAAGTCAGAAGTTGCTCTGGATTTATGCTCATCCATGTGATGATAGAATCTATCATTATGAGGATCCTTTGGTTGAGCATTGCTGTGGCCTGGAACTTTTGCATATACCACTTTCTTTTCAGACATAATGGCAGCAAAGTAATCTGCATAGCCTTCGACAACCGGTGTTGAGTGAGACATCTCTAAGTAGTCACTGAGAATGAGATGAGCGTACTCGTGATAGATAACTTCGGGGACCATAGAAGTGCCGAGATAAAACCATTTTTCCATAAAGAGTGGATCAAGTCTTCTTGAAGCATCTACAACGAAGTAACTTAGGGCAATTGTACCAATAAATCTTGTAAAGTCTGCTCTCAAGCTTGAAGTAACCTGATCCGCATAGAAGAGATGATTTATAAGAGAGTGATTGAACCTATTAATCGTATAGTTAATAAAAGGCGCTTGCATTTGTTTCAAGGCTACGGATACAGGATTAGGGCCTAAATTATTTTCAAGTTCTTTAGTAGAAACGACTTTCTTTGGCCTAAACCAAATCTCCTTCCCCCATTTATCATATTTCTCAACAGGAACCCATTCAGGTGTTTCTCCTGCAGGTATTGAGAGAGCATTGTTGTATTGTGGGTTTAAATTATCATGCGAGAAATGACCTAGTTCGCTAAAGGTGTTAGTTATCTCCATACGAATTGTTAGTTGTGGATAAGTTTCGGGGGTATGAACATGAAGGCCATTAATCCAAAAATCTTTCGCATTACTAAGGTGATAATAGACATTGGCCGCTTTTTGGACCAGATCCTGATCAGGGTCGTTAAAAGCAATAGGCTCATTGGATTTCTTATGAACAATTTTGAAGTATTTTCCTTCGAAATGAGTTGCTGAGAGAAGATCCTTCAACTGCACTTGCTTATAGTAAGTTTTAGTAGAATTATCTCTTCTCTCTATAACCTTGAACTCTTCAGCGTTTGAAAAATGTGATATAAAGAGAATGCCTAGAATAAAATATTTCATGGTGGTCCTTAGTTAAATAATGGTGTTCCAGTTATCAGATGGATCGGCCTTAGGTTCATCACTAAATTTCATTTCAGTCATAATAAGACCTACAGCGCCCAAGATATTCCATGGTGGTGGAAGGTAGTAAGTAGCTGTACCTGCTAATGAGAAAGCATAGTTAAGATATGTCTTCCATTTAGGTATATTAGGATTCCAGAAATCCTCGAACTTCAGGACTTGATCAATATCTTCAGATCTAAGAAGACCTGTTTCATAGGAAGCTGCAATCAGGTCGCCGTAATCAAATGGCGCTCCTCGAAAACTTTCTGAACGCAGTAATTCTGCAATTTCTTTTTTTAGCATATTAATTGATATTCGGTATTGCTCCATAGGAGAGAATACATAAATCTCTGTTTCACCTTCTGGATCATCAGTATATTGAAAAGAAAGTTCTACATACTTTGCATCCATTCTTTTGGCAGTTCTTTCAATTATCTGAGACATTAAGAAGACTTGTGTAGAGTTATAAGCTCCGTAAAGCTTCCCTCGACGTGTAATGTTTTCTTTTCTTAGGACATATGTTGAAGGGTAATCATCCGTTGCTTCGTCTTCAACCGTAACGGCTTTTTTATCTTTAGCGTTTTTTATAATGTCGATATAGCGACTTGTTGTAACAAGCCATTGAGTTAGATTGGCCTCTCGAAGTACTTCAAGTTTATTATAAGTTTCTAATGATATAATTTGCTGATTGAGAGCAAGCCAGTTTAGTTTTCTTAAGTCTTTACTACGAGCGGAAGCCGTAGAAAGGCCAAGTTGATTTACATGTTTCAGGTAGGTTTGAACAGTGCACGAATCAACTTCATTGGGCCATTCTTGGAATGGTTCATAAAGTTTTTTCAGGTCATTTATTCGAGAGTATCTTCTATAGAGATTAACAGGTCTTCTTCCTGCGGGTTGATTCTTATAAAGTTCAAACTTATTAGTAATCAAGGATGATTTTTTCAAAAGGTCATAGAAAATATCATCAATAAGATTTGTATGGCGAAGGAAGACAAGGTAAGGATAGATTTCATTCTCATCTTTTATAATACCTTTTTGGAGTAAAGCCTTACTTATCCGTGGTGATAGATAAAGATCACAATGATTTTTTTGTTCAACAAAATGAGAAAGAATTCGGTTCAATAGGTGAACTGAATCTCGGTAAATGATTTCCTCCGACAATTCATGACTTTTTAACCATTCATTCATTCTTTCAATGTCATGATTAGTAATTTTTCTTGAAATTGATTCTTTATTGTTTCGAAACAGATCGGAACTAAATGCGTAGGAGGAAAAAGTTAAGAACAACACTGTTAGGGTGAATATTAATTTCATGCAGACCGCCTTTGATGGCCCTTTCTATATAATATAAAATATGAAGGAAAGTAGGCGTTATATATTCAGCGCAATTTTAATGATTAATTATGAATGAGTGAGCTTAGTGTTAAAGAATAAATTTCTCTCTCTCTTCCGGAGTTGGAAGGCGACATGTTTCTTTTTTAGGTAGAATTAAGTATCGATGCTTTGCGATGTAGTCATAGCAAAAGTTCAGAAAGAAATTGGGTAAAAATCTAAAGAGTGACAGTAAAGACCATGCACCACCGACCTTTTTAAAGAGTTGTAAAACTCCCTGGGCCTTAGTGAACGTTTTTCCATCGATAATGATGACAACAGTTGAGAGATCTTGGGTGTAATCGGGAGAGAGTAAACGTCCTGCAAACTCACTTTGAAGGGGAGAGAATTTAAACTGACTTTTTTTGTCAATCTTCAATACGAAGTCCACAAACTCACTACAGAGTCCACAGAAGCCGTCAAAGAAAACAATATTCATCTCTACATTTCTCATAATATTTCTTGACCCAAATCACGCTTTTGAATGTTACCTCAATTTATTTCAGAAATCTTTAGTCATTATTTTTTTTTATTCTATCGATAATATCTATATGAAGAATGAATGCGTTATTTGCAAAGACTGTTGTGAAGAATTGCAGAGCTTAGTTAAAGAAAGGATTTACAGAAAATATCGTTATCACGAGTTTTTTCTATGCTACAAGCATTCCGTTGAATTCTTCAAATTAGGACAAGAGCAATTTATTCTCAAGTATTCAAGCATTGCCAAAGAGCATGAGTGGCTTGATGAGGGAAAAAATAAGAAGTCCGTTCTCTACTTCTAGAAATACTTTTACTAATCTTAAGTTAGCAAATAGACTAGGGGTCTAGGAGATTAGTATGTCAAGAATTTCTGTCACCCCACAAGAACAATTAGCAGAGCTTAAGAGAGGCTCTTTCGAAATAATACCGGAAGAAGAGCTCCTCAAAAAATTGGTCAAATCTTACGAGACTCAGAAACCACTGGTTATAAAATTTGGGGCGGACCCTTCTCGACCCGACATTCACCTAGGTCACACAGTAGTTTTACAAAAGTTACGTCTACTTCAAGATTTTGGACATGAGATCTACTTTCTTATCGGTGATTACACTGCCCAAATTGGAGATCCAAGTGGGAAGAATAAGACTCGTCCCGTTCTTACCTCTGAAGAAGTGAAGCAAAATGCACTAACCTATCAGGAGCAAGTTTCTAAAGTTCTAGATATGGATAGGACTCATGTGGTTTATAACAGCGAATGGCTAGGCCGCTTTAGTGGATTAGACCTGATTGAATTAATGACAAAGGCAACTGTGGGAGCTCTTCTCCAGCGCGATGATTTTTCTAAAAGATATAATAACTCTGAGGCGATTTATCTGCATGAGTTTATTTATCCTTTACTCCAAGGTTACGATTCTGTTCACCTTCAAGCAGACTTAGAGCTTGGGGGAACTGACCAGACATTTAACTTAATGATGGGACGTAACCTTCAACATATTTATAACCAGGAAGCTCAGTGTGTATTAACAATGCCTCTCATCGAGGGAACTGATGGTGTACACAAAATGTCTAAGTCCATGGATAACTACATTGGGCTTACGGACACTCCGACTAATATGTTTGGAAAGCTTATGTCGATCTCCGATGAATTGATGAAAAAGTACTACTTACTTTTATGTCGCAGATCTGCTCAAGAAGTAGATGCGATCATCAAAGGTCTTGAAGATGGCTCGCTCCACCCAATGGACGCTAAAAAAGGCCTTGCTCAAGAGATTACTGGTTATTATCACGGTGTGGAGAGTGGTAAGGAAGAGCGTGAAAAGTTCGAGTCCCGTTTCTCTAAGAAGCAAATTCCTGATGATATTCAGACAATTACTAAAGGGCCAGGATCTATTAACCTACTTGATCTATTCGTTGAACTTTCTTTTATTAAGTCAAAGTCTGAAGGAAGAAGGTTGATTCAGCAAAACGCAGTGAAAGTAAATTTCGAGAATCACTCCACTGAGACTTTAGAACTGAGCTCTGGAAGTGAAGTGATTCTTAAAGTTGGAAAACTTAGAATGTTAAAAATTATAGTTTCTTAGTACTTTGCATCTGATTGAGTGCCAGTGACAATCGCGACGCTGGCACTTGTCCCAAGTCGGGTAGCGCCGGCCTCTATCATCAACCTTGCTGTTTCCTGATCTCTTACGCCACCACTGGCCTTAACTCCCATTTCCGGTCCAACCACTTCTCTCATGAGCTTTACATCTTCAATAGTCGCTCCTCCGGTAGAGAAACCTGTTGATGTCTTTACGAAGTCCACGCCGGCCTTGACCGCTAGTTCACATGCTTTTCTTTTCTCATCATTATTTAATAGACAGGTTTCAAGGATAACTTTGAGAAGAGCACCTTGTTGATGGCAAACTTTTGCGAGAGAAGACATATCATCGAGGACATACTGCCAGTTGCCTGATTTGATAGCTGAAACATTGATGACCATATCGATCTCTTTCGCCCCTTCAGCAATGGCCTTCATCGCTTCAAAGCGTTTTGTCTCCATTGTTGAAGCCCCTAATGGAAATCCCACCACAGTGCAGACAAGTGTCTGAGAATCTTTTAAGTGAGTGACAGCTTCTCTTACGAAGTAGGAGTTTACACAAACAGAATAGAAGTTGTGTTCGATAGCCTCCTGACAGAGCTTCTTCATTTGCTCGCTCGTAGCTTCTGGTTTAAGGAGAGTATGATCGATATAACGGTTAAGATTCATGTTTATTCCTTGGATGGCAGTCATTTGTAATTATACTGATATTGTAAAAAGTTTAAACACTGTTCATTCTTTTTTACACCCTCATCATATATAACATGTTGAATATTTAATCACCTCTTTTGGCATCTCTCTTGAAGTTAGTAGCTACAAAATAGCAACTATCTCGGGGGGAGATTTATGAAAACAAAAAAATGGCTTCAATTTTCTAGTTTGTGTTTATTATTAAGTTTGACTGTCGCTTGTGGAGGTAAGAACTCAAGTGGTGGCTCGTCTGGATCAAGCTACAGTCCGATTTCAACTATCGGTGGCTCTAATACAAGTAATTTACCTTCTTCTTTAAGAAATACTTCTAATGGAGAACACATTGTTCATGTCTTCAATCAAGCTTTGAATTGGAGAAATAATAATAATGAGACAGGGCAGATTCTTAGGTCCGGATTCACAAGAGGAGCTGTTAATAGCATTTCAAGTAATTCTAACTGTACGACTAAATCCTTTTTAAAGTTTTTTGAGTACGAATATTGTAAAGGAACTTCTCATACAAACCAGGTTGTGAGTTTCGCCAGTGCTCCGACTCAGTTTTGTACAGTTCTAGATGATAATAATAAGCTTCGCGTTTCTTCAAAAGTTAGTTTCGATGTCCCTTATAATGGCTGGGGCTGTAACTTAGGAACGTCGACTTATGAGTACTCTAAAGGTAATAACGAAGAGCTTAATAAAGTTTTATCTCTAAATAATGGTAATTGGCACATTTATGGTGCATCAACTCAAGGTTCTCAAATCTACCTAATGGTCGGTTCGAAGAATGTAGGACCGCAGTTTGTGTATACTATTGATACAGGATATCACTCGGTTTATAACCCTGTAGCGATCCAACCTATCAGTATTCAGTACAATCAAGCTATTCCTAACGGACAAGCTGTTAAAACTCTTATTCTTCAATAGTGAATCCTGAGCAGTTTACTCTAATAGTAAACTGCTCAATTTTTTTCTTTCCCACTTCAAAAAATCCCCATCTCTAGTATCCTATATAGGTAACTTATCTAAGGTGGGATATATGGCAAAATACAGTGCAGACATTCGTGATATTGAATTCAATCTTACAGAATTATTAAAGGTTCAGGACAAAGAGAAGTTTGGCCTTGAAGAGCAGGACGTTAAAGGCATCCTTAGCGAATATGTGAAGTTCGTAGAAAATGAAGTTTTTCCATCCAGGGAGCCAAGTGATCAAATTGGTGTAAAGCATATTGATGGAAAAGTTATTGTTCCTGAAGTTCTTCATGCTCCTCAAAAAAGTTTTTATGACAATGGTTGGTTTGCTTTAGGGATGCCTGAAGAAGTTGGAGGAACTCCTGTTCCTGAAGCGTTATATGTTTCGTGTATGTCTCTAGCGACAGGTGCAAACTGTGCTTGGACCATGTACCCAGGTCTTTCTCGTGCCGCTCTTAACGTGATTAATCTAAAAGGTACTGACTTCATGAAAACTCACATCATTCCTAAAATGATGTCTGGAGAGTGGGGAGGAACGATGTGTCTGACTGAAGCAGGCGCAGGTTCAGATGTGGGTGCTCTTCGTACAACAGCAAAACCTTTGGGTAATGGAAAGTACGCGATTCAAGGAACGAAAATTTTTATTTCTTCAGGTGAGTCGGATCTTTATGAGAATAATATCCACCTCGTGCTTGCTCGTACTCCAGGTGGGGAAGAAGGAACTAAAGGAATCTCTCTTTTTGTCGTTCCACGTTTCAAAATTAACGATGATGGATCTATGGGAGAATCCAATAACGTTGTTTGTTCTAAGATAGAACATAAAATGGGTATCCATGCTTCATCGACTTGTGAGATGCAGTTTGGAATTGATGGAGAAACTGAAGGATGGCTCATCGGTGGTGAATTTGAAGGGATGAGCACAATG
>CAYWMU010000048.1:0-16010 GCA_964459395.1 uncultured Bacteriovorax sp. | reverse complement strand
CAGTTGTATTAAAGGAATTTGGGCTACAGGTAGCACTTGAAGATGTATTAGCATCAATTCCTGAACGGCATTCAATCATTTTAGAGTTGATTTCGTTCTTAATATTGTTCGCATGAGATTTTGCAAGAGACTTATATTCACTATGAATAGACTTTAGCTTTTTAATAGCATCAGCTCCAGTCACTTGGTTACTTAGATGATTTGATTTAAATTGCGCTTCACAACTTCTAATGACATCTGCAAGGTAGGCACTTGGAGTTCTTCTCGTAGAGGCCGGAACGACCTTCGATACAAGATTACCTTTTGAATCAACCTCTTGGATTTCATAAGCATTTTGCATTTTAACATAGTAGTTAGCATATTGCTTTTCTAGGGCCTCTAATTCAGCCGTTTTTTTAGAAAAACTAGTCTTGTCGTTAGAAACGATCTCTTGAAGTTTATCTTTTAAAAACGAAGAAGCATTCTTGTTAGCAAAGCTTGATGAACTAGCATCGTAAGTATTACTGATAAGTGAATTTACATCGACTGCTTTCATCAAACAGTCATTTTTTATGGACGTTTCAATGGCCGTGATTTCACTAGCAAAAGCTCCAGAGTGTGGATTCGATACTTCTGCACTTAAGCCTTTACCTCGATCACCAAGTTCTCTACGGATGATAGCAATTTCAGATTGAAGCTTTTGGTTTTTTTCTTGGAATGCTAATTGTTGATCAGCAATAAGGTTAGGTCTAAGTATTTTTTCAAGACCGTGGTTAGCACTGACATTGAAAATCCCATCATTCTTACCTTGTACAATTGAAGTGAAATTAAGTTCCACTTGTTTTGCAACTTGGTCGGCCATCTTTTTAATATCTTCTACGACAGCTTGGTGGTTATTAAGATAAGTATCTCCAGAAAACTTTGAGCCTTGAGGTTTTGCGGTAAGTTTTGTTTTTAAATCTTTGTTAATTTTATTTAGACCACCAAGAGCATTGAAACCTTCTCCAGTCATAAGAGAGTTACAAGCAGGGTTGTTAAACTTACTAGCAAAATCAAAAAGTTCAGGCTTTGAACTTCTCACCTTATCTGCGAGTTCTGAATTACCACCTTCTAAGACAGCAGTCGCTTCTTCAATAGCATTCAAGTCTGCTTTAGATGCCTCTTTAAATTGATTGTTGATTGCTTCTAAGTTAGTTGTAAGTTTATCAAGTTCATCTACACGATAAGCGAAATAACCTTGAAGAACCTGCATAGCATTCTTCATACATCCAACACCGAAACCTTGTCCTGATACGTTTGAAGTAGAAGAATAGTTTTTATAAAGCTTTTCAATTTGCTGATATTGATTCGCATAAGCAGTCATCTTTCCAAGCTGACCTTCAATACCAAGTACATTATCACTTAGAACTCCAACTCTACATTCCTCTGGCTCGGCTTCATGGAGGGTTGTAGGGAGAGTCGTACAGTTAAGTGAGTTTGGATTTATATTATTTAGAGCAAGGTATGTGTTGAGACCAGGAAGCTGCATAAGCTTATTGGCCGAGAAGTATTTATCCTGCTGAGGTGTTTGCTGTTTAGTAAAGCCCGCAAGATCAGTGTAGTAATTTGGATCTTTGTAATTGGCCTGATTCACCTTCTGCATGATGCCTGCTCCAATAGAGAGGATTCCAAGGGCCATTTCAGCGCCACCAGTCTTTTGGTTTCTAGGACCATCTTCAGCCGTGGCATTCGCCGCCGCTAGAGGTGCAAGGATGAGTTCTAAACTTAGGGTTAAAACCATGAGTTGAGAGACATTCTTCTTTTTCATACACAAACCTTTTATTACGGTATCTCCCTGTTTTTTCGGCTTTTTTAGAGAAAAGCATTAATCCAACTGGAAGTACCTGTCTTTAATTGTAGGTCTTGACCAGCAATCTCCCTCCATAAATCTGAGAAATCTTGGCAATTTGCCAGAAAAAAGTGAAACTAAATATATAGAATTAAAAGAAAATCACCAGGGATAGGTCAAGTGCTAGGAAAGCTTTTTAAATCTAAGAAGATGCCACAGAATAATGGCGAACTGATTACTCAATCACATATTTCTAATCTACGGTTGAAGAAAGTCTTTGAATTAGAACTTGTTAATATGGAAGGGCGTCCATGTTACCGACTTAATACAAAATTAGGCTTTGGAAGCGAGATTGGTGAGGTATTGATTGCTGATGAATCTATTTCTCCTCGTCATTGTACATTTAGTCTTGATCAAGATGTTATTTCTCTCATCGATCACAATAGTGTTAATGGGACTTTTGTAAATGATGTGCAGATTGAGCCCGGGAAAAATCTTATTTTAGATGAGAATGATCAAATACAAATTGGTGAGTTGGTCATAAGAATAAAAACTCATAATGAAGCAGTCGTGCGAGAAAAGAAGGCCTTATTGGCCGCGATACCTGAAGTAGAAGAAGCCCCACTTGTTGAGGAAAGTATAGATGAAACCGAAGAAGATTCTCGCACAGATAATGACCTTGTAACTCAACTGACTCAACTCGATGACAAGTTTCAAGATGATACAAGTTTTAATATCGATCCCTCTGATTTCGATTCCGGCGTAACCTCAGCTTCAAGCAATCTCTTAGTAGAAAAAGGAATTGATATAAATGAGCTTATTGGAGCAGATAAGCCATCAACTGAAGAAGATTGGACAGAGGAAGAGTTTGATTTAGACTCTGTTCAAGAGTTTGAGGAAGAAGAGTTGCTAGAAGATGATGAAGGAGATGAGGAAGAAGTTATAGAAGATGAGCCTGAAGAAGAGGCTCCTCGGAAGGCTCCTTTTTATCAATCCTTTTTCCAGAAATTTAAGAAGAAAGAAGAAAAAAAAGAACCTAAGTCGAGAGTAAAAGCTAAACCTAAGACAGGAAAGAGCTTTCGAGATAGAAGTAAAAATGCTGTCGTCATTCAAAAGTATGCGGCCAATACTGTAATAAGGATTGTAGCACTTCATATTGATATTTGTTTTGCATATGGAGCATATCTTCTTTTGTCTCCTTTTGATGACTTTAAAGCCTTCATCTCAAACGTGACTCTGCAAATAAAAGAGATTTTAGGTTTGATCGCAGGTACTGAGGCTTATCAGAAACATGAAGCAAGCATCTCATTCCTTCTAGAAATGTTTAAGGACGTTTGGAATGTCTTAGATACCTATATAAACCCAATCCCAACTCTAGTTATTCTGGGATTAAGTAAAATCATTTTCACATTAATTTTCGGTGTGAGTTTAGGACAAATCTTAATTGGCATTAAACCTGATGGTAATGTCATTTGGGCGAGAGTAGGTGGAGTCTTACGAACTTTCATTGGATTCTTCACTTTCCCATTCCTTATTTTTGATATAGGTGCAGTAATATCGAGAAGAACTTTAAAAGAAGTGCTCACATTCACGAGGATTTACTCCGATTCCAAAATTTTTAATATCTTACTAAGTATTATTTTCGTAACAGTCAGCGGACTCTTTGTATTAATGGCCCCTATGTTTCAAGGATTTGAAGCAACGACAAGATACGAAATTCCTCAAAGAGTAGAGGAAAGAATTAAAGTTGATGGTAATGAGAACACTGAGGATGAAATCACTCAATCCTTTTCATCTCGTTTATTGGGATTTCAGGTCGGTCTCACAAATGAGTTTGAACTATTTCCTGGATTTAAGTTCGAAGGTAGTGAGAGGAAAACCACCTCAAACTTTGCACTGACCATTTATGATCAGAAGATGGAAGGAAGTTCAGAAATAGAGTTATTCAAAAGCTTTGATATAAAACAACTCTTAGAAATTGGCTTCAAAGGAAATCCTTTTTTAAAACTTAAGTTTCCTCACATTGATAATTTTATCCATCAATATACCCCTGTAGGGTTTAAAAGAAGTGCTTTAGACTCTGATTCTTTTGCAAAGGAGTTTATAGAGTTTCACCGAATGGCCATGGATATGAGTATTGAAAGTTATTTTGATTACATTGACGAAGTTCCTGTCGTGGGAAGCTTACTTAATTATAAACAAAGTTTCTTATCGCTTTTTGAGAAACCTGAAATTGGTAGCATGTCTTTTATCAAGATTGGTAATATTATTGCGCTAAAAATAAGTGAACCAGGTCTAAGACCTCATGACTATCTCATTCCTATTTTACCAGAAGGTAAGATTTTTAAGGTTTCCTTTAAAGGTGAAATCGTTTCAGGGCTGGCCTCTCGGTTGTACCGTTACGCTTTATACAACTCAAACTGGGTAAAAGAATCGGAGGCAAATGCTTTTGACAAGGTATTGCTCGCCCTTCAAAATCAAAAAGAAGTTGATATTAATGATGCTCAAGAACTGTACGGGTATTATTATGAGTTAGCTCAAAGAGTTCTGAGCAAAAATATCGATGATGAATATCAACTATTGAGAAGATCAGTAAAGTCGGTACAACTTCTTTTAGATGGTATCAGTAAAGATAGCGAAGCTCTGCTTAAACTTGATTCAAATTTTAAAGATTTAGTTGATGCAATTGAAATTCAGAACCTTGAGTACTTTGATTTAAAAAATACGACTTTATTGTAGGTAGTGATGAATAATTTAGAAGCCGTTATATATGGGATTATACAAGGTCTGTCAGAGTTTCTTCCAGTAAGCTCAAGTGGTCATTTAGCTCTACTACCTCATCTGATGAATATAGAAGATCCTGGTGTGAAGTTTGATCTAATGATGCACTTAGGGACTGCTTTAGCGGTTATGGCCTTCTTTAAAGCCGAAATCTTAAAACTTTTATCCCAGATAAAGCCCTTGATCTTCTTTGAAAAGAAGAGTTCGAATGATCTTTTTTTTGCGAAGAATTTCATCATTTCTACTTCCGCCAGCGTTCTTTGCATACTTCTCCTTCTTCCTTTTTCGAAGATGGCCCGAGAACCATGGGTGATTATTTTAAATTTAGTTGTGTTTGGTGCTCTTCTTTGGTTTGCGGATTGGTTCAATATGAAAAACCATCTCAAGACAAATCCTATGGAAGAGGGGATACAGTGGAAACTGGCAATTCTCATTGGAGTCGCTCAAAGCCTTGCAATTTTTCCGGGAGTTAGTCGATCAGGGATAACGATTACAATGGCGCTTCTTTTAGGACTTAGAAGAAGAGATGCCGGTGCATTTTCGTTTCTTCTTTCTCTCCCTATTATTTTTGCCGGAATCTTGAAGGAGATTCCTGCTTTGATGGAAAGTGCTGATACAACTTCCCTTATGCCTCTCATAGTGGGGGTCGTCACTTCATTTATTGTAGGATTTTTAACAATTCACTTTTTTATGAAAGTAATCGCTAAAATTCCACTTTATGTATTTTCTCTCTATCGCTGGCTTATTGCTTTGGCCGTTTACTTTGTCATTTATTAATTGGTTTTAGCGAAATCTTCAGGAACGCAGTAAACTTGGTTATTCCATCTCACTCCGGCATCAAAGATTTCACCAATAAGGCCCGTTTCTTCGTTATTATCAACGCTGTCTTTGCGGTAATTAAAACGAGATACAGTGTTCTCTGCATTTGGAGGTAAGAAACGACCAGGGCTGATAGGAATCGGAAGCTTACTAATAGCTACTCCAGTCATCGCTGTTCCCGAGCAGCAAAGGCTCTTTTGATTTGCTATGTTGATGACCATTGCAGGATCCTTGATATAGCCTGTTTTCTCATCGTAAGAATGATCAGGAAGTCCTCGACCTTCTGATGAAACATAGCGGTTAAGGTAAACACTTACGTTTGTGAAGTCAGGGAGACAACATCTTCGCGGACCATCAACGTTGGCAACATATCCTGTACAACATTGGGAATCTCCAACTGTATCAGGGACTTCGTTTCCAGAAGGTACACAGCAGTTGAACTCATTTTCTGAGAAAACCTTTTTTAAAGCGGTAGAGCTAATTTCAAAATTCTCATAGTTCGCAGCGGAGTAATAACCTGATGAACCATCAGAAAAGTCTGCATCAGCTAGAGATGTCATTTTTTTAATTGTTTTGAGAAGAGGATCTCTGTGCATAGAAATATCTTCTTGAGCTTCATTCACAAGCCTATAAACTTTATCATTGGTTCCAATGGCGACTTGTGGGATACCAATTAATTCAAGACTTGAAATCCATTCCAAATATTGGCTTTGTTCTGTTGAAGTAAGACTTCTAATCTCACAGGAGATATTATTAAAGCCATCTTCATCGCACTCGAATGGAGTGTAGTCAGGACCGAGTGTGGTATTATTTGGAAGCCAAGAAATATCCCTGAAAATTTCTTTATCAATCGTCTGTGTTTTACTTCGATCAAATTTATGGCCGCCTCCATTCGAAGAATGGAAAGAACGAATCCAATTTTGGGTACAGCAAGTTCTGCTGTTGAGAGTATCAAGAGTCTTATATTGACCAAGAATTTGGTTAAGATTTACATAGGGATCACTTGGATTCTTAGCTACAGATAGAGCAAATTTCTTAGAACTGTTGATATTTCCAAGGTTACAAGTCATAGAGTCATACACTGTGTGGACGCGAGAGTAGCGATCCTTATCATTTAAAGGAGTATTTAATCCTGCGACCTGAATCTGATTTCCTTCACACCATTTGAAGTCAGAAGTGTCTGTTTGGGTGAAAACAGTTAAAGTTTTACCGACATCACGACAACACTTATTATCTAAAATATCGAAATCAGCATTTAAAACATTATTGCTAACATATTTGAAGTTCGGATTGCCGCAAATGAGATCTTCTTTCCAAAAGTTAATCTCTGCTTGATTGAGGTAAGCGCTTAGGTTTCCTGCACTTCGGAACTTATCACCAATGAGAGATGAAGGAGCACATTCGAGATCCGAAAAACATGAAGCTCCTGGGGCCCTTAAACAGGCATTCCGTTGATATCCAATAGTTGAAACTTTCTTGTCTTCGCTTGGAGTGCTTTCAGATGAGAAAATCTTTTGATTGTTAAGAGGAGCAATATCAAGCAAGTTAGATGACATATTCTGAGTCGTCGTATGAGTTAGGAGTAACGGAGAAGTTAAACCTAATTGATATTGATGAAGAGAGTATCCTGACTCATCTGTCGCTGGACATGCACTTAAGTATTTCCAGTTATTGGTGTTACCGGATAGGGTAGGACCAACACCATAAATTTTATCAGATTTGCCTATCGGATTTAGGGAAGTTCTAAAGTTCAAATCATCGGTTGTAGTAGCAAGGCTCACCTCAACTCCTGGAGTACAAACTGCATTGATGTTTGTAGAGAAGAGTGCTGCTTGAGCATCTGGATGAATCGCTTCGCGACCATTATAATTAAAAGGACGACCTATTATTTTTGCGCCAAGACCTACTGTATCTCCTTCAGGTGTTACCACTTGCTGAAGATTTTGAGCAGTAGGAGTGTTGGCAAAACGAGCTATTTTATTATTAAAGCGAGAGACATTAACCGGAGTACAAGCATTGTTGCTTGAGCAACTTAACTGTCCAACAGTTTTAGTCCCATTGAAGATATGTTCTTCATTCAAAGAGTCGAGTTGTGAAAGATTATTAACACAAGGTGCTCCACGACCTCTGTAAACACATCGTTTAGGGTGACCGTTACTTCCTCCAACTAGGGAAGCGAGACTTGTGTAGAGCGAATTAATTGTTTCATTTCCGGTTTGATCAAAGATTGGCCAAGAGGTCATGATTTCATTGATATTTTGACAAGTGTACTCGTAACCAAGCTGACGGAAGCAATCATCATCTTTAGAGCAGAAATGATTTCTTTGGCATTGGGCCCCATCAGACTCTGTATCGTGATCGGGCTTATCCGGAGCAGAGAAGGGGGAGGACTCGGTAATACTGACTTGATAAGAGTTATCAGTATTCAAATCGTGGAAATATGAATTCACAGCAAGATAAAGATTATTACTTTTTGCTTTAACTCTTCTAGAGGAACCGATCGAAAACCAGTTAACACCGTCGAATGAACCTATAAGAGAACCATAATCAAATCCATACCAATCTCTCTGATAGCCATTAGCAAAAAGAAAGTGCTGAGCATTCAATCTGCTTCTTCTTTGGTCTCGAACATTATTTTTTATAGTGTGAGTCCATGGAATCATCGTTGCAGGAACAAAACATGCTCTACCAAAAAGTAGATCATCAGAACGGAAGGCACCCGTAGAATTCTGGCGAGAACTATTAAGTACGTCAGGGGTATATCCCGCACCATAATTATCAAAGCTATTTGGGAAAATCTTTTGAAGCGCACTGTAGTAGTCCGTTCCACAGGTTGGGCAAGTAGAGAAGACTCCATTGATTGTGATCAAATCATAAGAGGTATCTTTCTTAACTCTTACTTTTTTGGCAGGAAGAGATTTTCGGATAGTTTTGGTGTCAAAGCTTCCATAGATCTCATTAAATCCAACGTATGAGGTATTATTCGGTTTTAAAGAATCATTATTAGTATATTGAAAAGGCCGTCCTTCTTGAGCAGGAGCCGTTTCATAGTTTTCATCATAATTGACACCATTAATATCATAATAGCGATGAGGAGCGTTCTTATTTGATACATAGACAGTTTGATTTACGGGAGGAGTATCGTCGACATTTGATTGTTGAACACAGTTATAGTTGACGACGTTGTTCTGACTACTTTCGCTGTAGACCGGTTCTAAGTTACAATTAATCCCCACACACTGACAGATGGCATTTACTCTATTTTGAGCAAGACTTCTCATTGAGAGTAAGCTTGCGGCATTCTCTTTGACGAAATAAGTAATTTTGACTGTCTGATTTTGATACAAACTATAGTTGTTAGAGAAAATAATCCTAGGACTTAAAACTGAAACGCCATCGATAATTTCGTTACTAACACTTCTTGACCAGGTTGTTGAGTCTTCAGGAACGATGATACCACTTACTTCTACTTTAACGGTTGCAGTAGAGGAGAGGTCTGCATAAGACGGTAGTCTAAATATCTTTGAACCATCATGATATGTCGTTTTAAATTTATCTGATTCGAGGGATTCAAAAATAAAAGATTTATGGCATTGAGCAAGAGAATTAGTAACTCTTTTGCAGGTGCCATCTACTTTATAAGTAAGATAGAGATTATCGTCTTTAGCGTTGGTGGCGAGCCCTTTAGTAAGAGTAAAGGACTGAGCAGTCGTTAAGTTATCATTAGGAGTACCTAATACTCCGCCAACTGGGGTGTCTTGGATATTTTGATCATACAGGGTTTCGTTAGAGTAAATGACTTGAACGATATTGTTCGCATGCTTATTGCCTCTAAAATTGCTGTTAATGGTAGTAAAGTTGATATCCGATGCGTGACCATGTTCCTGATCTGAAGAACTAAATGTTTTGCTGGCCCTTTTAGAGGCGTTAAGAAACTTCACCGTACAGTAAGAGAATTCCCCATCAACTAGATTGAGACAATCTCGTAGTTGTTTCATCTCCCTTAGTCTGACTGTTGTTTCGTAGTCTACATCAGGAATCTCAGGTTGAGGTAGTGGATTGGTTCCAGTTTGGTCGGTACAGACGAAATAAAATTCTGGATACTTTTTAAAATTGTCAGGGTTCTGCCTAACATCTTCTTGTGCACTACTGAATCCTGGCATGTCGTATGCTGAAGGCCTGATAGCGCCATTGTTTGCACATTGGCCCTCAAGACAACAGTTATATCCGATTGATTGGCAGTAAGTATTATCTGAACAACTATTACCTGTTTGCTGAGAGTTACCTGATACCACTAAACGGGTAGAACCAAGGTTGATAGCACTCGCTTCCTCTCCCGTTGAAAAGTAAATCTTTAAAGGAGTAGAGGAGACAGCGGTCGTGCAATTAGTACAAAGCTGTTGCAAGCTAAAATTGAGAGTACTTGTTCCCTGTTGCAGAACAGATTGAAGATTGTAAGTTAAACAATCATTTTGGTTACCAATATCGTTGGCCGGCTGAACGAGGAGATAATACTCCCGAGTTTTTTTAGCAAAGTCTGTAAAGACCATTGGTTTAGCACTAAGGAGGAGGTATCGATCTTGTCCAGGTATGTAGGTATAACGTCCTACTAAGCACATCACAGTCGATGAAGAAATTCTTGACAGATAATTTGAGAGGGATGAACCTCGAATTAAAATCGAATCATTAAAGTTAAGAGCAACAGAAAGAGAGTTGACTGTTGTTGTGCTTCCTTCCTGCAAGAAATTAAGCGCATGAGGAAAGGTTGGTTGGGTGAAATCTAGGTCATTACTAGGAGGCTTCTCAGAGGAAGCTTGTGAATTAGATTTAACGCTTGGAGTTTGACTTGGAAGGCAGGAAGACAAAATAAACAAACTAAGGAGAAGAACTCCTAGTGAGCTAAGTCTAGTTTTAAGACACGAGTAAGACATCCTGTTTCCTCTCTAGAGAATCTATCGGTACTAGTGAGTTGAAAATTTGATCCTCTAGATCCGCACTAACTTAGTTTATCGGGGCACCAATGACATATCAACGGAGGGCAAGCTTTTCCAAGGTTTCAAGTAGCCGGAATAAGGCGACTTGATAGAAGTATTCCTTTAGTCTTTCTCTATCTCCCACAAAGTGGTGGTGAAAGGCCATATCTCCAAGTTGTGAACTCACCCCGACAAAGACAGTTCCCACTGGAATTTCATCTTCTTTAGAATGTGGACCAGCGTAACCTGTTAATGAGATAGCAAGGTCAATAGGGAAGAGAGACCGGAGTCCAGAAGCCATTTGCGTAGCAACCGGCGCACTTACCACATCATATTGATCAATTATGTTAGGAGCTATTCCTAAGAATTTAGTTTTAATCTCAGTGTGATAGCATATGAGAGATCCATAAAAAACAGAGCTGGATCCATTAATGTTAGTTATTTTATCCGAGCAAAGGCCTCCAGTACAAGACTCTGCAAAACCAAAACGAACATTGAGCTCTTTGGCCTTTTTGATAATACATTCTTCCAGAGATTCTTCACCAAGATGCCAGATATACTCCTTCAGCGGGTGCTTTAAAATAAAATCTTCCAATGATTTCTTTTTCCCCTTCATTTCTTCAGAAGAGTTGGACTCAAGTCTCACAGTGATATCTACACCATAAAGGTAAGGTAATGAGGCGACCTTTCCAAAAGATGAGAGTTTCTCCCACAAATTGGGATCGAGCTTTTTAAAAATTCTTTCTTCCCCTATATTTTTCGTTCGTATAATAAAATCGAACAACTCTACGTTCTTGGCATTTAGTAAGTTGGGAAGATGCATTTTAATCATGGCCTTAAATTCACGAGGAACTCCGGGAAGAGAGATGAATCGTGAGTTATCTTGCTGGAAGAGTAACCCTGGTGCATATCCTTCAGGATTGAAAAGCGCCTGTGAATTTTCAGGAATTAATTGGTAGGGATGATTTTCGGGAAGAGTTCCGCTTCTGTTGATATAATTTCTTTGGGCCACTTCTCTGGATTCATCAGTTGAAATAAGCGATGAACCTAAAAACATGGCGATAGTATTTTTCGTTAGATCATCAGGAGTTGGCCCCATACCTCCAGATATAACAACGAGATCACTTCCCTTAAGCGAAGTAAGTGCTGAAAGAATTTGATCAGGTCTATCTGAAATAGTTATTACTTGTTCCAAAGTCAGATTCTGTGATTTCAGAAACTTGGACAAATTCAAGGTATTAATATCTTGAACTTTTCCTTCTAAAACTTCTGAAGCGATAACAAGTAAAGAGATCCTCATGTAAAAACTCCTCAGGTTCTTAAATATAACAGTATCTTCGTGGTTTTCTTTTGATTTTTCCAATAGGAAGAGATAAAAAACACTTTCCATGGCCAAGACTTATCAGTTTAAACTCAAATACAATGTGGATCTTGATTCACATATCAAGAAAACCTACCCTGAAATACGGGAATATCGCACAATTTCGAAGAGCTTGGATGCAAGAGGGGCCCCTAAAGGGAGAACTCCGGTTTTCCATTACATCATTGAAGCTCTTGTAAAAAAAGAAGACAAATATTCAGAGCTCCCGGTACTAGAACAATACAATCCGTTTACTAAACGACCGATTATTATTGGAGCAGGCCCTGGTGGGCTGTTTTGCGCTATAAGATTTGCAGAACATGGGGTTCCCGTCATTCTTTTAGAGCGTGGAGATGAAGCGAATAAGCGGATGCTTAAAATCGCCAAATTTTGGCGATACGGTCAAATGGATACTGAAACCAATGTTTGTTACGGCGAAGGTGGAGCAGGGCTGTTTTCCGATGGGAAACTAATTACAAGAATTAAGTCTGACCTCGTAGGCTATGTGATGCAAAAGTTTGTTGATTTCGGGGCACCTCCAGAAACAGCTTACGTTTCTAATCCTCATCTTGGATCAAATAAGATCAGAGGTATTATTACAAAGATTGCGACATGGCTCTCTGAAAGAGGAACGGAGATCAGATACAATACGAGAGTAGAAGAACTTCTTTATGAGGGAAATAAAGTAATAGGAGTATTACTGAATAATGGAGAAAAACTTTATTCAGACCATATTATTTTAGCTACTGGTCATTCCGCTACAGAGATTTATGATCACCTAAAAGACAAACAAGTTGCTATGAAGCCTAAGGACTTTGCAGTGGGTGTGCGTGTTGAGCATGCTCGTTCATATGTAGATGAAGTTCAACATGGTGAATTTTGCACAAGCCAGGAATTAGGAGCGGCAAGGTATCGCTTAAGCTGGCATGATCACTCAACAGATCACGGGGTTTACAGTTTTTGTATGTGTCCAGGAGGATATGTTTTATCTAGTGGAACAGAAGCTGAGGGGATTGTTGTAAACGGAATGAGTAATTATCACCGTAATTCAAAATGGTCCAATGCTGCACTTGTCGTTTCAGTGAAAGCAGGAGAGGATTTTCCTACGGACAATTTAATGAACGGACTGCACTTTCAACATAATATTGAAAGAAAAGCTTTTGAGCTTTCTAAGAAAATGGCAACCGGACGTGAACTACCGGCCATGAGAATGACTGAGTTTTTAACAGGAAAGCTTGATAATAGAGAGTTACCTCGAACGTCATCTCCTTCTGGAGTATTTAAGGCGAATTTAGCAGAGATTTTTCCGAAGTTTATAGTTGATCATCTTAGAAATGGTCTGCAAGAATTTAATAAGGTGATGCCTGGTTTTATTAGCGATGAAGCTTTGCTCATTGCCCCTGAGACGAGAACTTCATCTCCCATTACCATTTCAAGAGATAAGTTAACTCTTGAATCAATAAGTCACCAAGGCCTTTACCCTTGTGGGGAAGGAGCTGGTTACGCAGGAGGAATCACGAGTGCTGCTGTAGATGGCGTTAAGATCGCTTTAAGTATTTTAGAAAAAAATAAGAACAATATTAGGGGATAAGGCCCCTCACATTCATAAGGAAAGAAAATGAGTTTAAAGAACATTGCCGTCGTCGCACACGTAGACCACGGAAAGACAACCATGGTAGACGCACTATTAAAGCAATCAGGATTATTTTCCGAGCACGAACAAGTGGCCGATAGAGTAATGGATTCAGGAGAACTCGAAAGAGAGCGTGGGATCACTATTAAAGCTAAAAACTGCGCTATTCGTTGGAAAGGAACAAAAATTAACCTATTGGATACTCCAGGACACGCCGACTTCGGTGGAGAAGTTGAAAGATCTCTCATGATGGTTGATGGGGTTATCTTACTTGTAGACTCTTCAGAAGGGCCTCTACCTCAGACCCGTTTTGTTCTCTCAAAAGCATTAGAGAGAGGAATCCGTGTAGCCGTATTTATCAACAAAGTTGACCGTCCAGACCAACGTATCGATGAGGTTCAAAGTGAAGTTGAAGATCTTCTTCTAGAGCTTGCTTCTCAATCGGGACAAGATATTGATCTTGATATTCCATTCTTCTATGGATCAGGCCGCAATAACTATGCTTCTCAGGATAAGAACCGTCGCGAAGGAACTTTAGAACCTCTATTAGATTTTCTTGTTACTGACTATTTTGTAGCACCTGAATTTGATAAAACAGGTCCTTCTCAACTTCTTGTTACGAATCTTTCGTATTCAAATTATCTTGGTTCACTAATGGTTGGACGTATTCAACGCGGAGTTATTCAAAACGGAAAGCAACTCCTGTGGATGGGGAAAGATAATAAAACAAAACCTTTTAAAGTAACTTCTCTTCAAATTTATGAAGGACTAGGGATGGCAACAGTTGACTCTGCGGAAGCAGGTGAGATTGTGATTGTTTCCGGTTTTGAGAATGGAGACATCGGAGATACACTTGCTGATGTAAGTAAACCAGAAGCACTTCCTCGTATTGAGGTTGAACCGCCAACTGTTTCCGTTCAAGTTTCAGTTTCAACTTCTCCAATGTCTGGTCGCGAGGGAGAGTATCTTACTTCTCGCCGCTTAGAAGAATTTTTAATCGATGCTTGTCGTAAAAACGTATCTCTAAAATATGAGCCAACTGATGATCCTAAGGTTTTCATTCTTAAGGCCCGTGGTGAGCTTCAGGTTGCTGTGGTATTTGAAGAGATTCGTCGCGCTGGATATGAATTGATGATTGCTCGTCCACAAGTTATTACTCAAGAGATTGATGGACAGTTAATGGAACCATTTGAAAGATTGGTTCTCGACGTTCCTGATGATTCAACAGGATCGATCACAGAAAAAATGGCAAGTCGTAAGGGTAGGCTTGAGGCCATGCAACCATTTGGAGAAGGAAGAACTCGTATGGAGTTTCATGTCCCTTCGCGTGGATTAATTGGATATCGTTCTCAATTCCTTACTGATACTCGTGGTCAAGGTTTAATGTCTTCGTACTTTGTCGGATATGAACCGCACGTAGGGAAGATGTTGGCCCGTACAAATGGTGCTCTTATTTCTGATCGTGCTGGAAAAATCACTCCATACGCTCTCTTTAATCTTCTGTCTTCAGGGCGCCAATTTGTTCTTCCTGGAGAGCAGGCCTATGAAGGCCAAGTGGTTGGCGAACATACTCGTCCGAATGATCTGAATGTTAACGTATGCCGTGAAAAGCATCTTACCTCTGTTCGTACAGCTGGAAAGGACGAGAACATCATTCTTCCACCAATTCCACCAAGAACTCTTGATTGGGCCCTTGATTGGATTGATGAAGATGAGTGGGTAGAAGTTACTCCGAAATCCATTCGTATTCGTAAAAAAGAATTAAACTCTAGTTTACGTTCTGTAGTACGCTAATCCTTATTAGGAGAGTGGGTTAATCCCGCTCTCCTCTTTCATTCCATTCTAATCAGTTATTTTAAAATTAAGTCTTTCTAAATTTGTCTAGGCCCTCAAGGACTTTAGGAACAATGGCAATTAAAATGTTCTTAGCAAGGAGGTTCAAGTGAAAACTTTAATCACATCACTTATGCTTTTATCCATCACTTCCTGGGCGGAAACTCAATACATGAATAATGATGGTAGAGGTGCACCAGAAACTCTTGATAGGGCCAAAGACATACAAAGTGAAGTATCAGGTGAAATGCAAAGAGAAGAAGCTGAAGAAGAAACTGAGGAAATGTTAACTCCAGAAGCAGATGCTCAGCAAATTCAGCGAGAGGAAGAAGAGAGGATCGAAGATAACTATTTAATCGGACCTTATAACGGCAAGGGAGAGTACACATTCCCAACTGAAGATGAGAAAAAACAAAAAGAAGAACTTCGTGACATGTCTGATGACTAATTAAAGAAAAGCCTTCTTTATTCCGATAAGGGTAAAGGAGGCCAAGATGAAACGACTTCTTATCTTATCATTAATATTAACTGTCCAAGCTTGGGGGATTTCACCTCATGAATTCAATTCAGCGCTAATGGAAGATATGAATAAGGATGTAAAGCAAGATCGTTATCAGGAACAGAAACCTCTACCAATGAGAAAGCCTGCTTCCATTGAAAGACATAGCGAAGATTTTGAAATTCAAGAATACCGGAGAAAAAATAAAGTCAACGGACTTCATGAAAAATGGTGATAAAAAAGGCCCTTATTTGATCTGAGCCCCAAATTTCGGACACAAAATTAAACGAGACTACCCCATTTTG
>CAYWMU010000047.1:0-16389 GCA_964459395.1 uncultured Bacteriovorax sp. | reverse complement strand
TCTATACTCTGGGTGAATACCTTTTTTCATACATTATCCTTCTAATGATCAAATTGAAAACTTAGGCAATTTACATGACGTAACCGCCTAATGTCAATCAGGTTATATTATTTCTTTTGAGCAGCTAGCACTATACTGGCAAGTTCAGCTTCTGTCATCTGCTCTATAACTTTCGGATCTCTTTTATCTTCTGGAAGAGTAATATTTTTGGTCCCTACTTTAATATAAGGGCCGTATTTACCTTCTAAGATTGAAGCTTTTTTCTTGAGTTTTGCCACTAAACCGAACTCACGTAGGGTTTTTATGCCGCGTCGTCCCACCTTTTCTTCGCTTAGAAGCTCAATGGCCCGCTTAAGATCGATGGTAAAAAGATTATCTTCTTTTTTAAGGGATCTAAAGACCCCATCGCACATAACATAAGGTCCAAATCGTCCGTTATTAGCAAGAATGGCTTTTCCTGTTTCTGGATGATTACCTAACTCGCGAGGGAGACTTAAGGCCTCTACTGCTTCTTCTATTGTTACGGTTTTTGGGTCCTTACCTTTCGGTAAAGAAGCTCTCTTCGGTTTTGGATTCTCCTCGGTCACTTCACCCAACTGAAAATACGGCCCATAACGGCCAACAAGACAGTAGATGTTTTCTTTAGTCTTTGGATGCTTACCGATAGGAACAGGTCCCTTGGCCTGAGTATCAAGAAGTTCTTGAATTTGCTCTGGAGAAATATCTGCAGGAGCAATATCTTCAGGAATAGAAGCATGAATTTCTTCTTTGCCTTTTTTCTCGATTACATAAGGTCCAAAACGCCCAACTTTAATATCTAGGATCTCACCATCTTTCTCAATTTGAATTGTTCGAGACTCATCAGGTTTGATCTTCTTATCTTGCTCTTCAACTTTCTTAGCAAGACCGCCCTTACCTTTATAAAATTTTGTAAGGTATTTGAGCCAATCTTCTTCACCGTAAGCAATCTTATCCAGAGATTCTTCCATCTCTGAAGTAAAACTGTAGTCAACAAGATGTTCGAAGTGACGCTCAAGAAGTTGAATCACTGCCATTCCAGTAAATGTTGGAATAAGGGCCGATCCCTCTTTACGAACATATCCACGATCTAAAATTGTTCCAATAATTGAAGCATAAGTAGATGGACGCCCGACACCTTCTTTTTCGAGAGACTGCACAATGCTTGCTTCTGTATAACGAGCAGGTGGTTTTGTTTCGTGAGCAAGTGGTTGAATGCTTGCCGCATTAATGGAGTCACCTTTTTTAAGAACAGGAAGAATCACTTCTTTATCTTCTAAGGCCAGATCAGGATCATCCGTTCCTTCAACGTAAACTCTTAAGAATCCAGGGAATAAAATACGGGTCCCACTAGCACTAAACTCAGCATCATCAACATTAATTTTAATTGTCATTGATGCCTTCTCAGCTTCACGCATCTGAGTCGCCATGGTTCTTTTCCAAATCAATTCATATAGAGCTAGTTCACGACCAGTAAGACCTGTTTTATCAGGGTGAGTAAACTCACTACCAGCAGGACGAATAGCTTCGTGGGCCTCTTGAGCACCTTTGGTCTTTGCTTTGTACTGTCGAACTTCTGGATGAAGATATTCTTTTCCATAAAGCTCCACCACCATATTTCTAGCAGCATTAATCGCTTCTTGAGAAAGGTTTGGTGAATCCGTTCTCATATAGGTGATAAGACCTTCTTCATACAGACGTTGGGCCGTTCTCATGGTGTCTTTAGAAGACATACCGAGTTTACGGTTTGATTCCATTTGAAGGGTTGATGTAATAAAAGGAACAGCAGGTTTTGAATTAAAAGTTTTCTCTTCAACACTTGCTACTTTCCACTCACCTTTTTCAATTTTTTTGGCGAGTTCTTTTGCTTTTTTCTCATCTAGGAGAACAACTTTTTTAGGATCAGTAAGCTTGCCTGTTAATCCATCAAAGTCCTTTCCTCCAGCAATTCTCACTTTACCTAAGGCAGATAATTTGGCTTCAAACATGGCCTTCTTATCTTTAGAAGGATGAACTTCTGCTTTGATATCCCAGTAGTTCGATTTTTTAAAACGCATACGTTCACGTTCACGTTCAACGATCATTTTAAGACCAGTAGACTGAACTCGACCGGCCGAAAGGCCATAAGCGATTTTCTTCCAGATAAGTGGAGAAAGAGTATAACCATAAAGACGATCAAGAATACGACGAGTTTCTTGAGCACGAACTAATTTTTCATCTACTTCGCGGGTGTCTTTAAGAGCTTTTTGAATAGCAGCTTTGGTAATTTCATGGAAAACCATGCGTTTTACTGGAACTTTTGGCTTTAAAAGTTCAAGAAGATGCCACGAAATAGATTCCCCTTCGCGGTCTTCATCCGTCGCCAAATAGACAGCATCAACTGTTTTTAGTTTAGCTTTAAGATCAGTAATGATCTTCTTTTTGTCTTTTGGCACCACATAAAGCGGATCGAACTTTTCATCGACGTTCACGCCAAGCTTTGCCCAATCTTCTTTTTTTAGCGCGGCGGGAATATCCGCTGCGGATTGAGGAAGGTCGCGAATATGTCCCATGCTCGCTTCCACAATATAATTACTTGGGAGAAATTTACGAATTGTCTTAGCTTTTGTTGGAGACTCAACAATAACCAGATATTTTTTGTCTGCCATTTTTTTCCTACATATATATAGATATATCCTTAATAGAGATAAGGGCCATCTGGAAAAACGTCAAGAAATAAAATTAATTTGGAAGGTTTAAAAAAAAGGCCCCCGTTGATTTCGGGGGCCACATTTGGCATTAACGAATAAAAAGCATATCGTAAAATTTTGGAACCGGCCAAGCTTCATCAGGAATAATTTCTTCAATCAAATTACAGAGATTGGCTATCTCTACTGACTGAGGCATGAGTTCTTGTGCAATAATATGCGCCGTCTTCTCTTCATCTTTTTTATGATGAAGTTCTTCAAGAACTTCAGTTAATTTATTTACTTGCTCATAAAGAGTTTTCGATAAAGTCGTAAGTTGAGTGAGTAACTCTGTTTCAAGAGAGTAATCAATCCCCGAAGCTTTAAGCTGCGTAATATTTTGAGCGAGAACACCTTTGTAATCTACCGCTACTGGAAGAACTTGCTTTAAGACCATTCCGCGAAGAGTTTTAAGTTCAATATCTCGACATTTAATATAACGTTCGAGCATTACATTATGACGTGTCTTGATTTCTGACTCTTGGAAAACTTCTGTTTTAATTAGGAACTCAGTTTTTTTCGGATCCTTTAACACAGCAATAGCTTCCGGAGTTGTTCTAAGATTTGAAAGACCTCTTCTTTCAGCTTCTTTTAGCCAATCACCAGAGTATCCATCTCCATTGAACATAATGGCCTGAGCATTGGTATACCACTTTCGAGCAAGGGTAGTGAGTGCATCGTTAATCGACTTCCCTGAAGCGATTTCGGCTTCAAGAAACGTATTTGATTCTTCGAAAACATCTGCCACTGCTGCATTAAGAATTGAAAGAGGATAGCCTGGAGATGCAGAAGAACCGCATGCGCGGAATTCAAACTTATTCCCCGTAAAAGCAAAAGGAGAAGTACGGTTTCTGTCCGTATTATCTTTTGCAAGATTCGCCAATTGTCTTGCCCCTAAATCGAGGAGTTTTCTGTCTGTAGGTGCGTAAGCGCTACCTGAAACAATCGAGTCCACAATTTGTTGCAAGGTATCTCCAAGAAACACTGACATAATACTTGGAGGAGCTTCGTTAGCACCTAGACGATGATCATTAGAATGAGAAGCAATCCCCATTCTCATTATATCCTGATGACGATAAACCGCTTCAACGACTGTACCTAAGACTGCTAAGAAACGGAAATTCTCGTGAGGGTTTTGTCCAGGCTCTAGAAGGTTAACTCCTGTATCAGTTGAAATAGACCAATTCAAATGTTTTCCAGAACCATTAACACCCGCAAAAGGCTTCTCATGAAGAAGACAAACAAAATCATGCTTAAGGGCCACCGTTCTAAGAATGGCCATAATCATTTGGTTGTTATCTGAAGCAACGTTTGAATCTTTAAAAATTGGAGCAAGCTCAAATTGCCCAGGGGCTACTTCGTTGTGACGAGTTTTGGCCGGAATACCTAATTTATAAAGCTCAATTTCTACTTCTTGCATAAAGGCAAGGACTCGGTTTTCAATCATCCCGAAATAGTGATCCTCTAACTGCTGGTTACGAGAAGTAAGAGAGCCAAAGAGAGCACGACCTGTCATCACTAAATCCTGACGGCCATAATAGAAAGCTTTATCAATTAGGAAATATTCCTGCTCAATTCCGCAAGTTGTGGTGACTCTTTTTACATCATTCATTCCAACTAAATGACAAAATTTGGTTACGACTTCGTTAACTTTTAATTCACTTCTAAGAAGTGGCGTTTTAGTATCAAGAGCATCTCCATGATAAGAGACGAAGGCCGTAGGAATAACTAACGTTTTCCCATTAGGAGATTCTTTAATAAAGATGGGTGAAGTGAGATCCCAAGTAGTGTATCCTCTAGCCTCAAAAGTTGCCCTTGAGCCTCCATTAGGAAAAGAGGAAGCATCCGGCTCACCTTGCATTAACTGAGAAGCAGAAAGTTTCTCAATAGGACGATCATTATCAAGATCTAGAAAGGCATCATGTTTTTCGGCCGTTGATCCAGTTAGGGGTTGGAACCAATGACAGAAGTGAGTAGCACCTTTTGAGATGGCCCATTCTAATACAGAGTTTGCCACTTTCGTTGCGAGTTCTTTGGTAATTTCTCGACTTCCCTCAATAACTTGTTTTAGGAATTCTTTATCTTCTAGGGAAAGGAGTTTCGAAAGGTGGTAGTTATAAACATTGTCTCCATAATACTGACTTACCTTTAAAAATTTCCCTTGCTCATTAGAAGGGATGTTGCATTTTCGAGACTTTCTGCCGATTACAGTCTGTCGTGCCTTTAACCTTAGATCGCTTGCCATAGAAGATACTCCTAGAATAAGAATGGGCTTTGGAATCCGTACTAGATGTCGTAAGTTATTAACTAATCGTCACTTTTTTAAAAATGTTAAAGTTTATTAAAAAAGTAATTATTAACTAAATAATTTAATCAACTATGATCTACCATAGCATTATTCTAAATTTTGGCCTAAGCCTTCCAGATGACGAGCTCCAAGAGCTCCTTAAGAACTCCTACCCTGAAGCAAGTCATCCATCGAGAATTGCTGGCTTCTATTCCTCCCGGAATTCCTTGCTCTCAAATTTAAGAAAAATTTATCCTCAAGCTAGCTTTAAGAATCTTATGATTTCTGACTACCGGGAACTAACTGATTATCCAGATGTTGTTCTTTCTCTTTCTCATTCACCCTTAGCGGGTGCCAGTGTGGTGGCCCTTAAAAAAGACTATCTTTCATTGGGAATTGATATTGAATCCATTCAACGTGAAGTCAAAGAAAGTATCATACAAAGAGTAACTACAGAGAGTGATCTCAAACTTCCTTCGAGAGAAACTTGGTGTTTAAAAGAAGCTATTTATAAGTGTGTTTCGAACTCAGGTCTTGTGGAGGGAACACTTGAATTTAAGGATATGGTTATACAAGATAAAAAATGGCTCCACTCCCCTTCACAACTTTCAGGGGAATGGAGACTCTTCTCTGAATTAGATCATCAAGTGGCCATTGCTACTTTAAAAAATCAAAACTCTTAATAGCTAGATCTCTGTCAATAATGGCAATTTCTTTGATTGTTCTTGGAGCTTTTCCTGGAGTTATTTCAACTCGCTCAAGTTTATTTAAACGAGAAACAATGAATTCATAATTCTGATCCATGAGCAGGTAGCTCGAAAGATTACTTGCCTCATCCCTAAGAACTCGAAGCCCATTGAGGAAGAGAATTTCATCTCCTGCATTAAGACCTGCTTTATAGGCAGGAGAATCAGTAAGAACCGTTTTTACGATCGCACGATCTCCCTGATATTCAAAATCAGCCCCTATCCAAGCAGAGTCGGACTCTTGATAACGAATTTCGCAACCCATTTTCTTTAAATGAGAATCGAAATCAATATCTTCAGTTGTTTCAATCATTGTAGAGAAAGCATTGAGAACATCACTTCCCCCTAAACTCTCCACCATCTTATAAACTTCTTCTTTTGTAACTCCTCTTTCAGGGCGCTCCTTATAATCTTTCCAGAGAAGCTTAATAAGAGCATCTACTCCACTCTTTTTTTCTAATAAGAGAGAGTGAAGACACATAAAGACGAGGCCACCTTTGAGGTAATAACTTACCGTAGAGTTCTTCGAGTTTTCATCAGGACGATAAAGTTTAATCCAAGCATTGTATGAGCTCTGCTCTAAAGAATGATAATGCCTTCCTGGAGTAGAGAGATAAACGCTCAAGTTAGATTTAACAACATCGAGATATTCTTCAATTGTTGAAAGTCCTGCACGGAAGACAAAGAGATCATCCATAAAACTAGTAAGGCCTTCAGCGAGCCAAAGCATCGAAGTATAGTTTTCATTTTCATAATCAAATGGGCCAAGCTCTATAGGGCGAATTCTTTTTACATTCCACAAGTGAAAGTATTCGTGGGCCACAAGGGAGAGGTAGTTTTGATAATCTTTTTTAGAATTAAACTTTCTTCCATCAAATTGAAGGGCTGTGGAGTTTAGATGCTCAAGACCGCCATAAAGTTTTGGAACAAAATGAGTCATGAAAACGTACTCATCATATGGAAGGTCCTCATCAAAGTGACGGGCCACAGTTTCAGTAATAGTTTTAATATCTTTTTTTAGGTCATTTTTATGAGGATAGAGTGAACCATAATAAACAATGTGATGAGGCTTACCTTTATAAACAAAGCCATCGGTTTCTTGGCAACCAATCTCAACAGGGGAATCAAGCAAAGTATCGTAGTCAGGGGCTTCATAGAGAAAAATATCTCTTTTCTCTGAGATATCTTTTAGTCCTGTAGAGAGCTTTGACCAAGCGGGTGGAAAACGGAACTCGATAGTCGGGTTCTCGATTTTTACTTCTTTAATCCCCATCAAATAACTCGGCCCATGTAAAAAGGCGTGAGAAGCATCCACATGAGAAGTTCTTACCGTTAGCTCCTTACAGTAGATTTCATAACTTACTTCAACCTCGTTACTAGGTGACTTCAGTCCACTTTTTTCCCAATCAATGAGATATGATCCCTTCGAAGATTGCGTGTGAAAGAGTACTTCACCGTTGCTCTGTGTTGCACGGAACCAGCGAATATGGCGGGAATATTCTCTTAAGAGATATGAGCCTGGTGACCAAGAAGGTAGGAATACCTCAAGCTGATTTTTTCCGGCCTCTTTACTAAATTTAAGAGTTACTTTAACTAAGTGATTTTGTGGGTTTTCGATTTGCACTAAATATTGAACTTTCATTCTCAATTCCTTTAGTAGATAACGCTGACTAGTTAGAGACAGAGTTTAACAAAATTGGTAAACTCATTAATATATGGAATATACAATTAAAGCCACCGATATACAGCTTGAAATTACCCAAGCGGCAAGAAATCAGCTCCTATTAATGACTGAACACGATTACACCCTTCAGAATCAGTTCTTTCGCATCCAAATTGGTGGGAAGGAATGTCACGGTTTCACTTACCAATTAGGGTTTACTGCAAAAGATCAAAACGATTTAGAAATATCTCTTGAGAATCTTACTCTTCTCATTGACCCCTTCACTGCTTATTACACTCAGCACGCAAAGCTCGATTTTCAAATGAATGAAGAAGGTGAAGACGGTTTTGTTCTGACAAATTTGAATCAGTCTGAACACCGAGGGAAGTTCTTTAAAGATCTCTCAAAACTTCCACCTTGGGCCAAAGAATGAATCTCAATGTAGATTTTCGCTACTTTAAAGCATTTCTTGTAACAGCGAAACATCTCAACTTCTCCAAAGCGGCCACAGAGTTAGGAGTTGCCCAATCCGCAGTAAGCAGACAGATCAAACTTCTTGAAGAATCCGTCGGAGATCAACTCATTATTCGTTCCTCAAAAAAAGTTCTCCTCACAGAGAAAGGTGAAATACTTTTAAAGCTTATTAGTGAATTTGAACAATCAGTTCAAGACGTCTTCTTTGCACACCGTAATAAAACCATCCGAATTGGTATTCTGGAAGGAATTCTTGTTAACTGGTTCACCGATATTATTGAAGAATATTCAAAAATAAGTCAGCACCAGCTTGTGATTGAAATAAATAGTCTCGATAAACTAAAAGAAAAACTTCAGGATGGTAAATACGATCTCATTTTTACTATCGAAAATATTCAGTCCGACCTTATTAGCTCATTAAAACTTTTCGAAGAAAAGATGATTCTGATTTCTAAAAATGAGATTAATCCTAAGGAGGCCCATAATCTGCAATGGATTATCTATTCCGACCAGGATGATCATTTTGGAAGTTTCAAAAAACGACCAGAGAAAATATTAGTTGTTAACTCCATCGCCTCTATCATCAACCTTGTAGAAAAAGGTCTAGGTGTCGCAGCTGTTCCAGAGCACACTTTGAAATCATCTCTAAAACTCAAGCGCTATGATATAAAAGCACTTAATAAGCAGTTCATTCATCTTTCAACTCTTAATTTCAAGAGTATGCCAGGGCACATTAAAGAATTAATAGCATTGATTAAAGAGCATTCCTAGGACAGGAAAGACGACCTAAGAAAACACCACCATTTTCACACAGCGTGAGTTCTACAGGGGATTTAAGATCTTTGAATCGACCTAGAGGATAAAGTTTCTCGACCACTTCTCCGGTATTGAATCCCTTCTTCCTTGTATATGGCCATCTCACTTTTACACCCACAACTTCTGTCTGAGAATCAACACCAAAGTGCACTCCTTTCTCATTCTGAGAAGGAAGTCCTCCCTGTGAGTATTCAACCCAACGTCTTTGAACAATATTCTCCTCGCCTTTCTTAGTGTAAAGCATCACCATGGCCCCAAGACCATCGCTATTACTGGAGATTCCATCGAGATGAAATCTGAAGGCTCTGCCGGTGGTTTTAACGTGATTTTCAAAGACATAAAGTCTTGCAGGGATTTCTGATCTTCTAATGTTATTTTGGGCCGTAATGATGTCCATTTTACCATCTCGATTAAGATCGATAATGATGGAAGACATAGGATTAACGATATCAATTCCTAGTTGACCGGCATTGTTGATGAAAGACTTGGTTTCATCCTGTTCAAAAAGAACCAGTTTTGAATGAGGAGGAAAGCCAGAGTTATCTACTAGTAAATCCACTCTCCCATCTAGATTATAGTCAAACCAAACCGCCCTGCGGTCTCCTTGATTCCAATAATCATTATGAGCATCACTTAAATACTCTGTTCTTAAAAAATAAGGAGGATAAGTTTCTTTAGAGCCGGTGAGGATACTCGATTTATCGACAGAGGAATTGTCATAGGCATGGGAAAGCTCTCCCAAGAAAACATCCATTAATCCGTCACTATTGTAATCGGCGCAGGCACTAAAAAAACTTCGCCCTCCTCCGGTAGGGATAAGACTTCCATCATGATCTGAAGCATAGTTTGCTTCAACGGCAATATCCTCGTACAGACGAGAACCACTCACTCTTTCTGAGAGGTTCATCCAAAGTTTATTCTTATAACCACTAGATGAAACAGTTAGAATATCTGGGTATCCATTTTGATCAATATCACAACTAGAACTTCCAAAAGTTGGGCGGGCCTCTGGAGGATAAATTTGACCAGCTGTTTTGATGGTTTCTTTTGAGAGAAGATGACTAACATCTTTGAACTTACCACGCTGATTTTCTAATAACCGGTCCGCGACCATTTTGGGTTCATTTCCAGTGTTATCAAACCAATTAGACACAAATATATCGGGCCACCCATCAAGATTATAATCGAGAATGGTTACGCTGCTGGTAGGCTCTGGTGGTAGTTTTAAATTTTGTTCTAGAAAAGTGATTTTACCATTAATCATTTTACCAAAGTAAACTTTTAACGGCACTTGAGTTATTTCTGATTTTTGGTTCAAAACTCCACTTACCAGATCAGTAAGGCCATCTTTATTCAAATCAGCAAAGACTAGAAAAGAAGCCTTGAAATCATTTGGTAAGGGATCGTGATCCCATAAGGTGAACTTCATTTTATCTTTATCAAAAAGATAAAAGTTAGGTCTTCCATAGTAATTGGGAAGAACGACTAAGTCTGTTAGAGAGTCCTGATTGAGATCAACAGCATTAAAGGAAACACCATGGACTCCTGCTAATCCATAATCATTAGTCTTATCAATGAAGGCTGCATTGGGAACAGTTGGCCCAAAGTTAATTTTCTTAATTGGTCTGCGGGAACTTTTTTTGGAAACACTTTTTGTGTCGCTCTTCTTAGTTGAAGAACAGCTAGAAGAAAAAAAAATAAGGCCCCCCAGGAGAGGGGCCATGAGTACTCTAGTAATCAACGATATCAAAACCAAATCCCTCATTCTTACTCACAACTTTAGAAATTTTTGGAATAAGAAAATCAGTAGAAGAACTTAGGGCCTTAAGGTTTGTCTTAAAGACCTCACGAGAGTTTTTGCAAATAAATTCCGTTAAATTCTTCACATACTCTTTTTCTTCATTAGATATATCTGGGTTATTAAGGATTGAAGTAGTGCGAGAAAGTACACACAGTTGTACATAAAGCTCAATTGTCATGTTCGCAATACGCATCTGCGGAAGCTCATTTCCAATAATCGTCTTTCCGTACTTAATAATAGTATTCTCTACTGCTATCGCAAAATCTTTTAGAGAGACAACGAAGTTATGCCCATACTTTTCAAGTTCTGGGTGAACTTTAGTTAAAGTTTTAGAACCGATATATTTAGAAATTCTCTTCTTCGCGAAGTCCGAAAGAATACCTACTGACTTAATAGGATCTTTAAGTGCTTTAGAGACATCAGCTATTTTTCCTAGTTCTTTTAAGTTATCAGATGGTCCTTTGATTCCTGACAGAGCTGTGAAGATTCTTAGAATTTCGTTAGTTCCTTCAAAAATCAAATTGATTCGACAATCACGCATAATACGCTCATATGGATATTCTTTCATATAAGCATTTCCTGCTGCAATCTGAGTTGCTTTATCGATGGTATCCCATAGCTTCTCTGAACAGTAGACTTTACAGATGGCCGACTCGTGAGAAAATTCACTCATCCCTTGAGTCATTTTTCCTGTAGTCATATAGACGATAGATTCTGAAGCATAAATATTAGCGGCCATAGTTGCTAACTTCTCTTGAATCAATCCAAAGTTTGCAATGTAGTCACCGAATTGTTTACGAGTATTGGCCTGGGCAGCTGCCATTTTTAGAATCATTTTCATTCCACCCACAGAACCAGAACCTAAAGAGAGTCTTCCCGTATTGAGAACGTTCATTGCGATTTTGAATCCCTTACCTAGTTCTCCGATGATATTACTTGCAGGAACGACAACGTTGTCAAAATAAACGGCACGAGTTTCCGAAGCACGGATTCCCATTTTATCTTCCTTCTCACCGAAAGATACGCCTTCTCTTTCTTTTTCCACGATAAAGCAGGTAATCTTTTCCTTCACTTCTCCATTTTCTTCATGATCAGTTTTGGCAAAGACTGTATAGAATCCAGCAAGACCTGCGTTGGTGATCCATAACTTCTGACCGTTAATAGTGTAAGTATCATCATTATTTTTTACTGCTTTTGTTTTAATTGAATAAGCATCAGAACCTGACCCTGGCTCAGTTAAACAAAAAGCTGCAAAAACTTCTCCTGAAGCTAGGAGTGGAAGCCACTTTTTCTTTTGCTCTTCATTACCATCATTTAAAAGCGCTTTATAGCCAATTGATTGGTGAGCTCCAAGTGTAGTAGCAATAGAACCATCAATCCCTGCAATCTGAGAAAATACTCGCGCATATAAAGTAGTATCTAGACCGAGACCTCCGTACTCTTCGCCAACAGCTAGGCCACAAAGTCCTAGACCAGCTAATCCTTGGAGCACTTCATCTGGTAATTTGGCATCTATATCGAATTTTGCAGAATCAATAGAATCCTGAGCAAACTTATCAACTGCATCGATCATCGCTTTGGCCATCTCTACTTGATTTTCATCAAGCTGAGGAAATGGGAAAGCTTCATCTTCGAGCACTTCCCCGTAGAACATAGATTTAACGAGAGATGGTATTTCTTTTCGAGAATCATTACCTGACATTTTTCATCCTTTCCAATAAACGTTTTTTTAACATTATACTTAAGCTTGCGTTTCAAAGTACAGAGAAAGCTTACATCGTTACATTTCCCGACAAGTATCATCAGACATATTTTATACTGTTATGCTCTTGCACAAGACGGCGATTTTGATGACAATAAATTAATGATAAATAAAATCAAAGACTTTATTAAATCCAAACTGTCTAAGCACGCGCAAACTGATGAAGAAATTCATGATGCCGATGATATTGATGAATCTGATGTCACGAATCCTCATTTCCAAATTCCTGAAGAAGAAAAATCTGAGATTCAGGACAGAGATAACTTTGTCGCGGGCAATCGCCTTGAAGAATTTAGAGCAAACGTTAGTTTAAAACTATCAGAGTTATCCGATCGCTTATCAATTTTAAAAGGCAAAATAAAAAAATCGATACCTTCAAAGTCTAGACTCACAGAGCACTTTGATGCTAAGAAAAATTCGAATCAAACAAAAGAATTGATTCTCAGGTTTGATCGCTTTCTTCAACCAGGTAGTCGAGAAACGATTCATCAGGCCTTCCTCGTAACCATCATTGCACTCTTCACTTATCAAGTTGGTAAGATCACGGCCATCGCTCTAAGAGGAACTCCTCTTCCTCCTGTTCCGAAAGGATCAGAGATATCGATCAATGTTAGGGACGACTTCAACCCTAACCTACTCAATCAAGTGAAAACCCTAAATCCATTTCGAACTGAAAAAGGTGCAGAGGCTCCTCGAGTTGCTCAGGCTCGCTGTGAAACAGCTTCGCAAAAAACAAGCCTTCCTATTAAATTAGTAAATGCTGTTGTTCTTCAGGATGAGATAAAATCCCTTGCTAGTGTACAAGTTAGAAGTGATCGGAAACTTTTAGAAGTTCGTATTGGTGATAAGATCCAAAACATGGCAGAGATCTTTAAGATCACTCGTGAGCAAATCGTTGTAAGGAATCTACAAACTGGAAACTGTGAAGCAATCAATAACGATAATATTGCAGCTTCAAAAAGATCTCCGATCAGTGTTCTTTCACCATCACAGAGTAAGAAGTTTATTCAGAATAAAAAGATGCCAGGAATTGAGAACCAGGGTAATAACTTTAAAATTTCTAAAACTCTTATCAATGAAAAAATGAAAGATATCGGCCAGATTCTAACTCAAGCCAAGGCTATTCCTATTCAAAACCCTGATGGTTCAATGGCCTTCAGAATAACAGAGATGGATCCTGAAGGAATCTTCCCTTACCTTGGTTTACAAGATCAGGACATCATTACATCGATTAATGGCCAAAGCATTCAAAACATTAATGAAGTTATGAATTTATTTGGTAGAATAAAAAACTTAGAAACACTTTCTCTTGGAATACGCCGTGATGGATCAGAGGTTGTTCAAGAGTACAATATTCAGTGATAAGGAACGATTCAATGAAGACAAGATGTCAAAGTTCTCGTTTAGTAGCACCAGTCATTATAGCTTCAATGCTTGCTACGACACCGGCCAACGCCCAATTCAATAAGTATCGTTCTCAAACAAGTTTCAATGATTCTGAAGATGCGGTGGAAAGTGAAGATAATGGAGGTCAGCAGTCTCCTCAAGACTTCACGACCATAACTGATCTCGATACAATGACTGAAGAAGAGGCACAGGCAGCTTTAGAAGCAGCTGAAAGAAATGCTGATCCAAATAACAACTTTATTGACCCTGATGATGCGGAAGAAGTTATCTTTGATAGTGCGGCAAGTGATGAGCCTGAAGATGAGGCAAATCAAAGAACATTTGGCAATAGACCATCTACTAAGTTAGCTGCTCAACCTAAGAATCAAAAATATGTAAATTTAAATCCAGAGACAGCCTTTGGCCCAGAGATTGTAGAATCTTTTGATTTCCCTGATACAGATATCATGGAGATCACTAAACATATGCAGAAACTAACAGGAATCAATTTGATTCTTGATAAGGACGTGAAAGGGAAAGTTTCCATTATTGCACCTACTCCTATTACTGTTGGAGATGCTTGGAAGGCCTATCTTGCTGCTCTTAATATGGCCGGATATTCTCTTGTTAAGTCTGGAGCTTTCTATAAAGTAATCAATGCTCGAGAGATCCGTTACACACCAACCAAAATCTACACAGGTAACTACACGCCCGATACTGAAAATTATGTTATGCGTGTTATTTCTCTCAAGCACGTCTCTGCTGCTGAGATTGCTCGTAACTTCCGCCCATTCATGTCGAGATATGGAAGAATTATCGATATCAAACAAACCAACACTATCATCATTGCTGATACTGGTTCCAATATTAACCGTTTAGCAAAAATGGTTAAGTTCCTCGATGTCCCAGGGCATGAGGATTCTCTCCAAATCGTAAGAGTGAAGAATTCATCTGCCCAAGAGATTGCTAAACTTTTAGATAATATTCTTAAAGGTGGATCTTCTTCAGGTGCAGGTGGAGCAGCAGCTAGACAAGGAAGTGCTACACCTCGATTTACTCCTGGTGGAGGATCTGGAGAAACGACTAGTTCGATCTCTAAAATTATCGCAGAACCTAGAACAAACTCTATTATTGCTATGGCCAATGCCGAAGGAGCTAAGCAGCTTCGTGACCTCATTTCAAAACTTGACGTAAAACTGGTATCAAGCAGTTCTAATCGAGTTCATGTTTATTACTTAAATTACGGAGACTCTGAAGAACTTTCTAAAACACTCCAAAGTATTGTAACTGGGGCAACTCAATCACGAGGAACAACAGGAACAACCGCTACTCGTTTTTCAACGTCTTCTGTAGCTCCTTCTAACCCCATTTTTTCTGCAGAGGTAAAAATTACTTCTGATAAGAACAATAATGCTCTTGTGGTAACCGCCTCACCTACAGACTGGTTAACTCTTAAAGATGTGATTTCTCGTCTAGATATTCCAAGAGACCAGGTTTATGTAGAAGGTCTTATTCTTGAGGCCAATATTTCAAAGCTAAGAAGTTTTGGTGTTGAGTATGCTGGAGCTTATGGAAACGGAAATATTCAAAGAGCTGGTTTAACTAACCAAGGTACATCTGATATTTTAAATCTTTTAACGACAGGTGTTCCAACTGCCTTAGGTGGCTTCTTCGCAGGTGTTGGTATCGGTCCAACAAGAACAATTAAGGCCGGAACAGGTTCATCTAGTACAACTGTTACAGTTAATGCAGTGAATGCTTTTATTAAGGCCATTGCTAACCACACCTCTACTAACGTTTTAGCGACACCGCAAATTCTTGCCCTCGATAATACAGAGGCCACATTTGAAGTGGGTGAAACATCCCCTATTCAAAACTCAACAGTTTCTTCTGGAGGAGTACAGTCGTTTAGTACGACTCAACAGGAAGCCAAGCTGTCTCTAAAAATCACGCCGCAAATTAATAAAGTGACGCGATTTGTGAAACTTAAAATCAACCAGAAAATTGATGACTTCATCGATACTGGGACAACTTCAACTTCTGGTGGACGTCCAACAACCACTCGCTCTGCTATCACAGAGGTAATGGTTCGCGACAGAGATACTGTCGCCATGGGTGGACTTTTAAGAGATCGTGAAACAATTTCAAGTAATAAAGTACCTCTCCTAGGTGATATCCCTGTTTTAGGTTGGTTATTTAAGAATAAATCAAGAACGTTAACCAAAGTTAACCTTCTCTTCTTTATGACTCCTAAGATTATTGCTCCTTACAACGCAACAGCATCTCAGAATACTAAAGATGTTCTTGAAAAAAGAAACGCCGGCATGACCGAGATGTTTACAGGAGATGAAGTCGATCCAAGTAAAAAGCTCAGCAACGAACTCAATGCAAAGTTAGATCGTCAGATTATGGGACCTCTTTATGACGAAGAAAGTGCTTCTCAATACCGTAATCTCAATGAAGAAGATATCAGAAGTCAGAATGATGATGAGGATTGGGACGTTCCTAACTACCAAGAAATCGTTAAAGAGAAAAAAGCTCAACAGAATTAATCAAGTTATAGTTTATAGCGCCCCATACCGGGGCGTGCTATAATTTTTCAAAACATAAGCTCTAAACAGGATACAGAATTCATGAACCTATCTAGTGACGTTTTAGGGAGTTTTGAACAATCCAAAGAAAAGATTGGTGAACTTCTCATCAAAAATAC
>CAYWMU010000046.1:0-16860 GCA_964459395.1 uncultured Bacteriovorax sp. | reverse complement strand
GCTTTAAAAAGTCACTTAAAACTCGGTACTCAAAATTAATGATCTCTTGATCAAGATCTTTATAAACTCCAGCAATATGACTAGAACAAATCACCTGAGGGTAATCTTTCCATTCATCCTGAAAAGGCTCTGTACTAAAAACATCAAGGAACGCTTTGGATTGTGGATGATCTCTGAGGTAATTTTTTAAATCAGATTCATTCACGAGTTTTCCACGTGCTCCGTTGATGAAGTAATCAAAGGAGAGATGAGAGAAAAGTTCTTTATTTAAGAAGCCTTTATTCTTCTCATTAAGGCCGCAACAAATAATCAAGGAGTGATATTTTTTGGACGGAAGTTCTTTATAACTTTGGTAACAATCTTTTTGATAAGGATCAACCACTAAAACTTTTATACCAAGGTTTTTGAGGATCTCTGTAACCATTTTTCCAATATGTCCATAACCAAAGATCACAACTTCTTTTTCTCTTAGTAATGTCCGATCCCATCTACGAGATGAATCCCATGCTTCATGTACAGGTCTATTAATACTCGCTTCAAAAAAAGCGCTAAGAATCCACTCGGTTACAGCATGGGCCCGCACTTCGTGACCAATGATGGTGGGAATATTTTTTATAGAAGAGTAATGGGCACTTAAATTATCATAACCGGAGTTTGGATGAACGATTAACTCCGTTTTGCTTAATAAATCGGGAATTTCAGATATCTCAGTGTGAGTATTGGTTAAAAATATGAGGGGAGAGTCAATGAGATCTTCCTTCGTGCTACAATACCTAAGCCCTAGAGATTCCAATGATTGTTTTTCTCTTTGGAGAAAGAGAGGGTCTTGATAACTGGAGACATTTAGTCGAATGACCTGAAAGCTTTTCATGCTCTCTAAATTAGCGTATAAGGGATTAAAAGATAAGGAAGAAATATGATTACTATTAAATCACAACGTGAAATTGAGATCATGAGGGAGTCCTGTAAAATGGCAGCAAAAACCCTCCATTTTTTAGGAAAAAATCTCAGAATAGGGATGAGTACCGAAGAAATTGATAAAATGTGTCACACCTATATGGTTAATAGAGGATTAGTTCCTGCCACATTAGGCTATCACGGCTTTCCTAAATCTCTTTGTACCTCAAGAAATGAAGTTATCTGTCACGGAATACCTAGTGAGAAAGAGTTCATTAAAGATGGGGATATTATTAATTTAGACGTAACAGGGATTTGGAAAGGTTTTCATGGTGATACTAATAAAACTTTCTTGATGGGCAATGTTCGTCCTGAAGTAAAAAAACTAGTAGAAGTTACATATGAATGCATGATGGCAGGTATTGCTCAATGTCGCCCAGGTGGAAGACTTGGAGATATCGGCGCTGTTATTGAAGAGATGGCCCACGATAATGGATTTAGTGTTGTTCACGAATACTGTGGTCACGGTATAGGACGTAAGTTTCATGAAGATCCACAGGTTGTTCATTACGGTAAGCGTGGTACAGGTGTAGAAATGAGACCTGGTATGACTTTTACTATTGAGCCAATGATTAACTTAGGAAAACGTCATTGTAAGGTTTTAGCTGATGAGTGGACTGTGGTGACGAAAGATAAGTCTTGGTCAGCCCAGTTTGAACATACAGTCCTTATCACTGAATCAGGTTATGAAATTTTAACTCAATTTGATCCTGAGGAATGGACTGAAGCCGATGACAAGCTTTAAAAAAATTTCGACTCTCGACTTTAGAAAACCTCTTTTAGCACCTACGGTTGTTAGTCGTGGCTTTGGCTTCGAATTCTTCCTACGGTTTGATAAAAAAGAAAATTTATTAGAGGCCAGATATAAAGGGCCAGATAATATTTGGTTCAATACTCTTTGCTACCTTATTGAGGGACAAAACTTTCTTGATTTAAAGAAGTTTAATAAACGATCAATGCAAGAGTCTTTCCGAGATGATCCTGTTTTTCTCGAATGTTATTCAGACTTTGAGCAGAAAATTTTTCATCCAAGTTTTGAACTTCTAAATTTTGCCCTTGATACTTACAAGGGGCAGTTAAGAAGTTATTCTGAGCTTTCAAAAACCGTTTGCCGTTGTTCTGGTACAACAGAAGAGGATATCCTCTCCGTTATTCATGAGGCAGAGTCTCTTAATGATCTATCTATAAAGTCAGGAGCAGGCCTTGGCTGTAGAAGCTGCGTGAAGCAACTTGAGAAGTTTTTCTCAAGGCAGAAGGTTCGCCGTTATAAAGAGCTAACTAATGCAGAATGGGTTATTAAGGCCCAAGAACTCTTAGACAAATCTGATTTTCATGAGTTTGAAATTAAGTCTTTTAAAAACGGTATGCTCATTTTGGAATCTTCTCAAAAATTAGATCAACGTAGTGAGGAAGAAATGACTTTAAAACTTCAAGATTACTTTGAAGTTTTAGATCCTGACATATCTGTGCTTTTAGATTTCTCACAGGCCTTGAAGTAAAGAGGATAATCCTGAAGCTGCCTGAAAATTGCTAAGTCTTTTTTACCAAAAATTTTTTGAATATCCACTTCATCTTCCAAATACTTAATTTTTTCCATTAACTTGGGAAGTGAGGGGATATGTTCGTTTAAACAGTGAGGAGTTGGGGAGATCATTTGAACCTGTGCTAAAAAGTTGAGAAAGATCTCTTTTGATAAAACAGTAAAATCATTAATCATTTCTTGAGTAATTGATTTCTGCAAACCTTGCTGAGTATTTATGAAAAGAGACTTACCTTGAATCAGAATTTGTTCAAGAAGTTTTAAGCTTTCATTACCTTGTCCACAAATTCGGCGATAATCCACCTGATTTATTCTCACCCCAGGGATTTGTACCAATTCAGAGATGAGCTTCTGATTAAGGTTATAAAGAGGTCCTGAAACCTTATTTTCATGAAGTTTTGCCTCTTCAAGTCCAAGGCAGCGAAGAATTCCTTGGGAATTTGACCAAGAGGGCAGAGAGAAAATAAGAAGCATAATATAAATAAATTTCATATTTCTTGATTCTAAGGCCAAATTGCAGAAAAAATAAGACAGAAAATACTTCACTGGCTATATTGGGCTTATGAAAGAGATGAGTTTAGTTGAACATTTAGAGGAACTTAGGGTTCGAGTGATTCGAATTCTTATAATCTTAGTAGTGTCATTCGCTGGCTGCTATGCCTTATCTTCTGAAATTTCTGAAATCCTTTTAGTTCCTCTACGAGATGCCATAGGGCAAGAGGGTAAAGTGGTTTTTACGGGACTACTTGATAAAATTTTGGCGGAACTCCAAATTGCCTTTTGGGCCTGTGTTATGGTGGCCTCTCCTTTATGGTTTAGAGAAGCTTGGCTTTTTATTAGACCGGGTCTCTATGATGAGGAAGCCAAAGTTGTTAAACCCTTCCTTTTTGTAGGGTTCTTTCTATTTATTCTTGGAGTGGCCTTCGGTTACTTTATTATTTTCCCTTTCACTTTCTCAACCCTCATGGATTACGGAGTTCAAAACGTTGAGGCCATGCTAAGCCTCAAAGACTATCTTCTTTTAGCTTCGAAAGTCTTAGTGTTTTTAGGAATTCTTTTTCAATTGCCTAACGTGATGCTTATTTTAGGCTTTATGAATCTGGTGACGAAGTATTCTCTTAAAGAGTGGAGAAGATATATGGCGCTCATTTTTGCTGTAGTTGCAGCTGTTCTTACACCACCAGATCCACTAAGTATGATGTGTGTTTGGGTTCCTATGATGGTTCTTTACGAGATTGGAATTTGGGCAGTGGCCTTGTTTGTCCATCCGTATTTAGAGAGAAAACATCTTGGAGATTCTAAATAACCTCTCCATAATCCTCTTCTTCTTCAGATTCTTCATCTTTGCTTTCATGGCCTCCATGAAAGCTGATGTGGTCTGAGCTAAAACTCCAGTTATCAAGTTCTCCTACGATGACATATCCAGGAAGAAGTCTTTGAAAATCGAAAATCATCCCTTCAATTTGTTGGGCCTTGAATTGAGTTCCATCAAAGCGAACAAGGATTCCTGTTAATCTCACTTCCTTTTCACTGCAGCTATACTGGCAGTAGCTAAGATCGACTCCGTGGCGATTGAGTACCCGTCGGGCTTCTTTATTACTTTCTAAGCGAGATAATTTTTTTACTGCGGCCATGGTTAATGAATCCCCCTGATAAGGTGATACTACATTGTGAAGTCCTTTAGAAAAAAGACCAAGCAATTAAAGAGAATACTGGAATAAGCTTTTATTTACAGTTGGTTAGGAGCAAAAGAGGGTGAAGTTTTCTCCACCCTCTTTTAAAGAAACTATTAGTTAAGTGCCAAGATTACTTCTCTAACAACTTTTGAAGCAAAACAAGAAGAGTTTCCTGTAGCATCTAGCATTGGAGCAAGCTCAACAATATCTGCTCCAACGAAGTTCTTCTGATTAAGAATTTTTAGAATTCTCATAAAGCCATGGAAGTCTTCTCCTCCGGCCTCTGGAGTTCCTGTTCCTGGAAAGAATCCAGGGTCAAAGAAATCAAGATCGAGAGTAAGATAGATTGGGCGATCCTTAGGTAGGGCCTCAAGCCACTCACAACATTCTTTGAGAGAACTTGCGAGAGTCTTATTTTCTTTCATCCACTCAAATTCTGACTTCGGTCCAGAACGTATGCCGTACTGGATAAGACGATTCTTATCAGTGAAGTGATCAAGAACTCGACGAATAATAGAAGCGTGCGAGTATTTCTCTTCAAGATATCCATCACGAAGATCCGTGTGAGCATCAAGATGAAGTAAAACGAGATCAGGATAACTTTCTAGATACTTTACGATGGGGCCATAAGAGATCGAGTGTTCACCGCCAAGGGTAACAAACTTAATTTCATCTTTTTTAAGATCTAGATCCTTGACCATTTCCATGAAGAAATCATTGGTAATGTGCCATTTCGATGGGTAAATCGGAAGATCTCCCATGGTGATGACATTGTAGTCAGTGATCTCTTTATTGAGATAAGGAGAGTAGTCCTCAAGTCCATAACTAGCTTCTCTGATTGCACCTGGTGCAAAGCGTGCTCCAGGACGAAAAGAAGTCGTTCCATCAAAACAAAAACCAATGATGTGAGTCGAGTGCGAATAGATAGCTTCAGCATATTCAGTACTGATAAATGCCTTACCATGCTCTAGACCTTCAACTTCTTTTATTAAACGAGGTTCACTCACAATTACTCCTGTCCGATCATCTTTTTATGAAAGTTTGCAATGGCAAAAGCACCTTTGTGCCAATCCATGTTGTACCACTTTAAGTCTCTTTGAAGAGCATGCATCCCCGCTGTTTTCTCAGGGTTAAGATCTGTTGCTCTATATTTTTTCGATGAGAAACCAAATGTCCAATACACTCCAGGATAGATAGGCATTGGAGCTGTAAACGAGTTAACAATTGGAAAAACTTTTCTCATATTATTATAAATGTTTTTAATACCGTATTCATCGAAGAAAGGATTTTCCGTCTGGTTCATCATAATCCCATCTTCTGTAAGAGCATTATAAACATCAGCGTAGAACTCATCAGTGAAAAGTCCTGAAGCAAAGTCTACCGGATCTGTCGAGTCCACTACGAACGTTTCGTGGTCATTTTTTGCACGCTTCATGAAAGCAAATCCGTCTTCTGGAAGAACGCGAACACGTGGGTCGCTTAAACCACTTGTGCAATCAGGGAAATAAATTTTAGAAACTTCAATCACTCGCTCATCAATCTCTACAAGGTCAATGCGCTCGATATCTTTGTGCTTAACAAACTCGCGAACCACACCTCCGTCTCCACCACCGATAATGAGAACTTTTTTACAATTTCTGCTCACCATATATGGAATATGAGAAACGACTTCGTGATAAACGAATTCATCTTTATCTGAAACCATAGTTTTGCCGTCAAGAAGCAAGAGGCGGCCAACAGATTCCGTTTCAAGTACATCAATTCGTTGAAACTTAGACTGCTCTGAGTGAAGAACTTTCCTAATTTTCCAACCCATTGCGAATTTATTGTGAAAAGATTCTTCCACAAACCAGTTATCTACATTCATGTTGCCTCCTTCATAAGATGAATTCTATTTATCCTAATTGGGCCTTTTTTGAAAGCTTTTCTGGGCAGTTGAAGGGAAAGTGATTATTATGGGGATATAAGGTAAAAAGGATTCTTGACTATGATTCTTGTAACAGGTGCCACAGGTTTTATTGGTAGTGTTATTGTCAGTTATTTAAACCAATTAGGAAAACAAGATATATTGATTTGTGACCACTTCGGGGAAGGGGATAAGTGGAAGAATTTAAGAGGCTTAAAGTTCTCTGGGTTCGTTCCCGTTGAAGGTCTCTTTGATCACCCGATGTGGAAGAAGGCCAAGGGCCAAGGGTTTAAGGCCATTTATCATATGGGTGCTTGTAGTGACACCACTGAAAATGACATGGACTTTCTTTACAAAAATAACGTTGAATTCACGAACAGACTTTTAGCTCTGGCCACTCAAAAAGACATTCCAATTGTCTATGCATCTTCAGCGGCTACCTATGGAGCAGGGGATGAAGGCTACAGTGATGATCACAAGCTTATCTCAAAACTTCGTCCATTAAATAAGTATGGTTGGTCAAAGCAGCTATCTGATGAGTGGATTTTATCTCAGAAGAAAAAACCTAAGGTGTGGTTCGGAGTAAAATTCTTCAATGTCTTTGGACCTCAGGAATACCATAAAGGAAAAATGGCTTCAGTGGTCTATCAAGGGTTTAATCAGATTCAAGAGAAAGGCGAAATCAAGCTCTTTAAGTCTCACAAAGAAGGCTTCAAAGACGGAGAACAGCTTCGTGACTTCGTTTATGTTAAGGACGTTGTGCGTGCAATGGTTGAACTCATTGAGGCCGGAAAAAAGAAACCAAGTATTTCAGGAATCTATAATTTAGGAACAGGGAAGGCGAGAAGCTTCTTTGATTTAGCATCTGCTACATTTGTGGCCATGGGTAAAAAACCTAATATCAAATTCATTGATATGCCAGTGGAGCTTCGTGGTCAGTATCAGTACTTTACTCAAGCGGATATGACTAAACTTAAAAAGGCCCTTCCAAAATTTAAGTTTATGGAACTCGAAGAAGCGGTTAGTGATTATGTTCAAAATCATCTTCTCGAAGATAGGTATCTGTCAGTATGAACAAGAGAATTGATGGCTTTAAACAAGCACTAGAGATGCTTCAAGGTCTTGATCAGACGGCGCAAACAAACATCTTAGCGCAGATCGCTCGCAAAGACCCTGAGATGGCCATCAAACTCAAAAGTCATCTCGTGACTTTTGAAGATCTTAAATATCTCACAGTAGATATGATGAGATCCCTTCTTAAAGAAGTAGACCTTGAACTCTTAGGACTCGCTCTGAAAACAGCGAGTCCTGAATTAGTAGAATACGTTAGCAACATGTTCTCCACCAGTATGAGAAGAGACATCGAAGAAGTACTTAAAGGGCGCCCAAGACCGTTAAGCGAAGTATTAGATGCTCAAGTCAAAATTGTAGAAGTGATGAATCGACAACAGGAACAAGGTGTAATACTTATCAATCGGAATAATTCTGATAAATGGGTTTAGGCAAACTGACCCTTGAAACAGAGCTACTTTGGCACCGAATCCAACTAATCTGCCCCCGACTCAATTAATACATTATTTTCACATCAATCTAAGTTTCTGATTTTACAGGATAAAAACTTGGCATGAATCATGCTCAAAGGAGAGCAACAAGACGAGGCCGACTCAAGGATTGAGTCAGCTAAGAAACGGATTTTTACCTCGTCTGAAATGGCCAGGATGGTTGATTTTTCTAGGATGGAGAAATCAAAAAGTTCAGGAAGATTAAACCAAGTTGTACAGGAGATAGTTATGGAAAAAGCTACACTAGAAAAATTCAAAAATTTATTCTTAGAGATCCTTTCAGAAGAAGAAGTTTTTGAAGGTCGTCTCTCTCCTGTGGTTCTTGAAGGAGACGAAGTTGATATCGTCTCTGTTGAAAAAGAGAACCAACTTGATTTTAGACTTAAAGCAAGAAATGCGATCTATCATAAGAAAGTACGTAAATCTCTTCAAAAGATTGAAGATGGAACTTTTGGAGAGTGTGAGGACTGTGGAGAAGAAATCTCTTATAACCGTCTGCTAGCTCGCCCTACAGCAGATCTCTGCATTCATTGCAAAGAAGCAGAAGAGAAGAATGAGAACCAAATGATTCATAAAAATAAAAACTCTCTTAAGAACGGAAGAGTTCTCCCAATCGAAAGATTGGAGAAGGGGTATAACAAGGATGAGACAGCTACGAGTAATTACTCTGTGTCTCATATGAGTTACCAGGATATTGTGTAGTGTGTGGGAAAATTTTTGTGAAGGAAGAGGGCCAGATTTGGCCCTCTTCTTTTTTTGTTTCATTTAACAAAGAAACTCCAGCTTACGTAGTGCATGTACTGGATGCTAAAGGAAGTGTTACTGAGTGAAACAGATTGATTATTAAGATTTTCAAAATCATCGGTTTCAATTTGTTGGTGTTTTGCAGAGAAACGAAGAGCGTTTTTATTATTGATAATGTATTCAATACCCGCATCAAAATAATGCCCCTGATAGCCTTTAGCTTCACCGCTTTCAAACCCGATTAATGAATGAGTTCTATCTATAAAATCATCTTTATCGAAAGTCAGGGCCATTGAGCCGATAGAAATCCCTCCTCCTATGAAGAGCTTAACTTTTCGAGTGTTAATAATTCTTAGTTTTATTCCTGCTTCTGCATTGAACTGAGAGATGGTTGTTTGAAGATCTGTTAAAGTAACATCTTGATTTTGAAATAGAGAATGTCCAGTCCTTGATGAGTATCCAAGGCCAATTCCGAAAGAGAGGGGGGATATCAGTCGCCACTCCATGCTTCCTACAAAACCAAACCCCACATCTCCTTTTAGAAGTTTAGAATTGCCTTCTTTTTCTTCAGATTTCATGGTCGAAGTAAGTTCTACTCCTGGGCTGAGAATAAAGTCGGCCCAAGAGTCGTTAATGGAGATAAGGCAGAGAAGAATGTAAGTTAAATAGGAGCGCATTGAGACCTTAAGCTATTATTCTCAGTAATGAGACGATCGATGGTTTGACATATTTCCGAAGTGCTAGGCATTTTGTCAGATTCGGCTATACTTTTTTGAAGTTTAACACTGAGCTCATCATAGGCTTCCGCAAAGCAGGCAGAGTAAAAAGTAATTACTTTAAGATGTTCTCCTGCACCTCGAGCAATATCAATCATGACCTCATGTTCATTTTGGGCCATGTATACCTCACGGTCTTTCCTTAGTTGATCAGCATGTGCGAAGGCTGAACATTCCCCCCAGCTTGAGGTTGACTGAGTTTCAGAAGTCAGGACGTTTGAAGTATATTTAGGATCTAAAAGAGCTGTAGTGGCTTCGCTTGTTACGTCTGAAGAGACTGTTGAAGCTCCATCTCTCTTCGTTCCTTGAGTCATCATATTGGCATTATGTTCTCCGATTCCACCATAACGGTACTTTTTCCAGAGACCATTATTAAGCATATTACTGCATTTTCTTGAATCAATAGCGTACAAGTTTAGCGAAGTGAACATCATGATCACTAAGATAAGAATGGATTTCATAGTCCTCCAATGACAAAATAGTAATGCTAAAAGTTTACCATTTATAAAAAAAAGACCTAGATGAGGATAACTCAATTTTTCTTAAACTTTTGTCTACTCATCTTTGGATGCCCTTCTTTAGCCTTTGCTATTGATGTGGTAAAAGAATCACAAAAAAAGGAATGGAGAGATAGGCTTTTCTACTCAGGTAATAAGAGCCTCGTGATTAATAATAGTTTCTTTATTTCTAAGGAAGGAATGTCAGATCCAACAAAAGAACTCGAAGCTGTTATGGATCTTTTAAAGAGTGGCGATAGGAAGAGAATAGGTCAATTTGCATGCAAGTTCCCTAGTCGCTACTTATACGTGTTGAACCTTCTTAATCAAAAACCAGAGTTTTTTTGCGATGACTTTATTTCTTGGAGAGATAGTTTTGAGGCTGAAGGCTTAAGCTTAATGTTTGCTAGTCAGTATTTAGAAAATCCAGCGAGTTCATTTGGTCATACTTATTTAAAAGTGAACTCGAGTAAAAAAGCGCTCTATCTTAATAAGGTCATTTCTTTTGCGGCAAATGTTCCTAAGGATGTCGATATTCTAGAGTATTTATGGAAAGGTTTAATGGGAGGATTTCCAGGTTATTTCAGTGTGCATCCTTTTTATTTTCTCTATCACGAGTATGCGAATATGGAGCAAAGGGATGTTTGGGAATTTGAACTTGATATTTCAAAAGAAAAAACACTAGAACTTTTGGCGCTTCTGTATGAACTTATTTTCAGTGCCGATTTTGATTATCTTTTTCTGACTGATAACTGTTCAGCACTTCTTTTAAGTCTTCTAGATATGGAGTTTAAAGAAAATCTGTTAGAGAAAATTCCTTTTTATGTCGTGCCTATTGAAACAGCAAAAATTTTAGAAAAAAAAGGGTTCGTTCGACGGTCTATTTTTCATCCATCTATAACCTCTCGTATGAAGGCAATTTCTCGAGAGATGAATGATAAGGAAATTAAGGAGAGTACGGAATACATCCATAGAGATCAAAAACTTTCAGTTGCTTCTTCATCCAAAACACTCGACTTGTCCCTGGAATACTTAAACTTTAAAAGACATAAACAAGCAGGGGAGCTTCTTTCTCAGGAGCAGAAAGACTTCGATCATTATCTTCATTTACGTTCGCAGAAACCTGCGGGAGAGATCCCTAAAATCAGTCCTCTTAATCCTCTTGGTGCTAATAATCCGGTTCGCATTACACTAGGAGCACAAAACATGGATGATGATTCTCCAGGGTTATCTTTTTCAATAAGACCTGTTGGAAGAGACTTTCTTGATAGGCCTAATGGATTTGTTAAAGAGTCAGAAGTAAATCTTCTCAGATTAAAGTTCTTCTACGACCCTAGTGAAGCCAATAAATCTTGGGGAGAAATAGATGTCATTGGTATTCGAAAGTTCGGAGATTATGATCCCATCACTAAGAGTGCGAGCTGGGGAGTTAATTTAGCTCTTCGAAGTAGAGTAGAAGAAGGGCATCCTTCCATGTATTACTCTGAATTTGATTCTTTTTACGGTTTTGGTAAAAGCTTATTCAATGAGCTTGTTTTAAGTTATCTTGTTTTTCATCCAACGGTTCAGGTAGGTAATCTTGAACAAGATATTAATTTTCTTCCTCAAGCAGAACTTGGATTTATTTACACAACGGAGTCGTTAAGTTTTAAGACTTCCTTCTTCTTAGGTAGTCGTTATAATTTAAAAAAATGGGAAAGTTTAGAGCGAGTGAGGTCTTCTTTGGCATACAGTTTTAGTGATAGTTGGTCACTAAGCTTGAGTCAGAGCTATTTTAAACTTCAGAAGAGCTTTAACTCTTCTGAAGTAGGGATTGTTTATTACTTTTTTTAAGATCAGAGGGCCAGGTTTGGCCCTCTTCTTTTTTGATTTAAAGTACGTAGTTTGAAAGTTCTTGAATAAGGTTCTGCGAACGATCAACAAAACTTTCTTTCTCTTTAGCATCTAGCCCTTGACCGCTCAATGTTGCAAGGTCCTGAACGTGGTGAGCGATCTTTTCAGCAAGTTCTTTCTTCTCACCTTTGTCCCAGATTTTCATAGCATTTTGGATAAGAGCATTTTTCGGATTAACCACCAGAGTTTTCTTGATCGGCATCGGGAAGTTGTTCTGCCCCATGGATCTTGTCATTTGCTGGAAGCGCTTCATGTTTTCATCAACTTTAAAGTAAGCGGTTGAGGAAGAGTTTTTAAGGCTCTTAACATCAATTTCTAGATTTGCTTCTTTATCTTTGTCTTCTCCGATGAGGACTTGTTTGAAGAAGTCTTTAATCTTCATATCATCAGCACTAGCATTTTCTTCAGAAAGGAGATTCTCGATTTCAGAGTCTACTGAAACAAACTTATAACTTACATCTCCCGTCTTATGCATTTCAATGTGTTGCATGAAATGAGGATCAATGTAGTCGTCAGTTTCAAGAGTATGAATCCCTTCTGCTAGTAACTGCTTTCTTAAAGATTCATCTGAACCAAACTTTTCAAAGTAGATGTACTTTTCTTTCATCTTTTCTTTGTAGGACTCAGGAATGGAAGCTTGGTATTCTTCGAAAGTCACAAGTTTATTTTCAGAGTTTCTATAAAGAACATAGTTTCTCATGACTTCATCAAACTTATTATCTTGAATACAGCCGTATTTCACGAATAGGGAGATATCATCCCAAACTGTGTTGAAGCGTTCGCGATCATTGTTGAAGAGTTTCTTTAATGACTCTGAAACTTTCTTAATGATGTAGTTTGAGATCTTCTTGATGTTTGGGTCACCTTGAAGAGCTGAACGAGAAACGTTGAGAGGAATATCAACTGAATCGATGGCCCCTTTAAGAAGTCCTAGGAAATCAGGAATAACATTTTTTACATTATCGGAAACAAAGACTTGTTTAGAGTAAAGTTTAATACCGTTTTCTTGCAGCGGCTTTCCTGGATTAAGTTTTGGAAAGTAGAGAATACCCTGAAGAGTAAAAGGATGGTCTACATTGAGATGCAACCAGAAAAGTGGTTCTTGATCATACGGAAAGAGCTTACGGTAGAACTCTTTATAGTCTTCGTCTTTAAGAGTAGTAGGGTCTTTTCTCCAAAGAGGAGTTGTGTCGTTGATTTGTTCTTTATTCTCTTCTTTGTCTTCCTGATCAATTAAGAAAATCGGGTAAGGCATGAAGTCGCAGTAGCGAGAGAGTGTTTCTTTGAGTTTCCACTTATCTAAAAACTCTTTAGATTCTTCATTGATATGAAGAGTGATGCGAGTCCCAACATCTTCTTTGTTTGATTCAGAGAATTCGTAGTCGGTGTCTCCTTCACAGATCCATTTTGCAGCTTTCGCTCCTGGAAGCATGGAGAGAGATTCAACTTCTACTTTGCTGGCCACCATGAAAGCTGAGTAAAAACCAAGACCGAACTTACCGATGATTTCATCCTTAGAAGTATTATCCCCAAAAGCTTTCATCTTTTGTACAAACTCTTCCGCTCCAGAGAAGGCAAGTTGAGCGATATATTTTTCAATCTCTTCTTCACTCATCCCTAGACCGTTATCTTCGATAACGATGGTATTGTTATTTTTATTGAGAAGAACGTTAACTTGCGGCTCAGGAGTATCGTGACCTTGACCGCGAGCGATTGTTGCCCTCTTGGTAATCGCATCGCAAGCGTTAGAAACAAGCTCGCGCACAAAAATATCATGCTCTGAATAAAGCCATTTTTTGATAATCGGAAAAATATCGTTGGTTTTTACTGAAATAGTCCCTTTACGAGTACTCATAAATCCTCCAAACACTGAAAATCTTGTCAATTAAGCGAATTCCTTCTAAATATGGGGTCATAATTATTAACGTCAAGGGTAGAGTTTGTTTTTATGGCCAATAACATTTTGCCGCTCACGTTGCTGACGACTGGCGGAACAATTGAAAAGATTTATGACGAATATGAAGGTGCCTTACAAAATAAGGAAACTATCGTTCGTAATAAAATCTTAGAAAAGTTAAGACTTCCTTACACTGACATTCAAGTTCATGTGATTATGTCTAAAGACTCTTTACTGATGGATGACAAAGATCGTTCCATGATCCTTGAATTTATTAAGGCCCATGCTCTCAAAGGATTTCCTATTGTTGTTCTTCATGGGACAGACACCATGGAAGTGACAGCTAAATTTTGTTTTGAATCTTTCCCTGATATCTCTGTTCCTGTTATTTTTACAGGTGCCATGAAACCTTTAGGCTTTGATGATTCGGATGCACCTCAGAATGTGATTGAGGCGATCTTTTCTACCCAATTGGTTAAACCAGGCTACTATGTAACTTTCCACGGTAAGATATTTAACGTTCCTAATGTTCGAAAGAATAAACAAAAAAGAACCTTCGAGGAGATCGAATAATGAAGATGCTATTATTGGCCATTGCTTTTATTTCAACTAATGCACTCGCTTGGGGGCCAACAGGACATCGGACAGTAGGTGAGATTGCCGAAGGAAAGCTAAAATCTTCGACTCTTAAGAAAGTAAAAAAGATTCTAAAAGGTAAAAGTCTTGCTCAAGTTTCTACTTGGGCCGATGAGATTCGTTCTGAACCAGAAACATACAAGCATACTTTTAGATGGCACTATACAGACTTTCCTAAAGGCATGGAGAAACATAATGAAACAAATTCATCAGGACAGCTTGTTACTTCTATCAATGAGCAAATCAAAACTTTGAAGAATAAAAAAAGCACTGATGATGAGAAAGAGTTTGCCCTTAAGTTTCTAGTTCACCTTGTAGGGGACCTTCATATGCCTCTTCACGTTGGAAATGGAAAAGATCGTGGCGGAAATTGGTGTCACGTTACTTTCCACGATAAAGAAATGAATCTTCATCACTTATGGGATGAAGGATTGATCGATTTTACTAAGCTTAGCTTTCTTGAAATGTCTCGCTTTGTTCAAGAGGGAGTTTCTGAAAAAGAACTTAATGATTACCGCAAAGGAAGCCTGAGTGACTGGGCCAATGAAACAAAAGAAATTAGAGATACGGTTTATCCGCCAGAAGTGAAGACTTCTAAGAAAAATAAAAAGAAAAAAGATAATGGCCTTTTAAGTTACTGCGACCGAGACGAAGATAATGTGAAAGATTCGATGAAGCCTGAATTAGGTTATGAATATTCATATAAGTTTGTGCCGGTGCTGGAGAAGCAATTACTTAAGGGCGGAGTTCGCCTGGCCGAAATTCTCAACTCACAACTGTAAAATGCCTGCTATATATGGCATTTCCTCTTAGACCCATCTGTCAGGATGGGTCTAACTTATTAAAATCACACAAGACAAAATTTCCCAAGTAGTAAGACTTGTCAGTTTAGCGGATAATGTATCTAACTAGTTAACTTCAGAGTCCCTTGTGGGGGAATTCTGATGAGGATAGAACATGGACCGGTTCACAAGTTTTTTTAAGCATACTGCTTTTTTACTGAGTTGCTTGATACTTCTTTCATCTTGCTTGCAATCCGATATTCCTCGGGCTTCAAAGCTTTATCAGTCTGGAACTACAGGAGTGACTGACCCTGAGCCTGAACCTCCCATTGTCGATGAAATTCCTAGAGTTGAACTGCGCCACCTTATTCAACCCAATCTTCAAGGGACCTCGCGATTCTCTAATGGGACTGGTTTAAATGGGGGAGGAAGTTATGTAACGAAACTCACTCTTCCAAAAAACTATGCAGGCTTTCTCTACTTGGCAGGAATTAATATTACTTCTTTAATGAGTAATCATGTTACTGTTCGTTTCCGTTTTGGAGTTCAACGTCACCCAATTGATATTCCTGCAACTATTACTCAGGCACCAGGGATTACTCCTCAAACAAGAATTAATGTTCTTGTGATGGATCTTCGAGGACAGCCATTTAGAAATCTTCTTCTTCCGTATGATTTGTACGACTACAAAGACTATGAAGTGGATCCGGTTACACATAAAATTTCAAATACTGAAAGTATTATTCAGGACAACTTGGATACCAATCTTTATTGTCGAGGTCTTGCCTTAGAAGATGACCCAACTTTTACTGGAGTGGGGGCCTGTGATGGTATTCAAGAAGAAAATGGTCAGCCGGCAGAAGAGTGTCTTTATGCTTATGCCAAAGTGGATGATCAGTCTCTTGTTAAAATTTCAAATAGCGTTCAAACATCGGTTGCACCTAGTTACCCGCAAGTTAAGTCGAGCAGTAATGCAAACTACTATGCGGATAATATCGCTGACCTCATTTTAAGACCTAGTCTCGATACGATTCCTACAAGTGATCCTCACGTTTTTAGCTCTTATCTTTTTAGGAAAGATGGTGATAATGAAATTCGTTTTGATAACTTTTCGGGAATGATTTTTCCTGATGGATATGAGTATCGATACCGTGGTCCTTATAGACTAAGAGATACTTTGAACTGGCACTTTAACTTTGCTAATCTAGATGGCCCTAAACGCCTCTTTAGAAAAGATGCGTGGGTTCATTACAATAGCTCAGTCTTTGGAAGACTTCCTGATGATCCGGGAATGTCGACTCATCTGAATTATTTTAACCGACTTTATTATAACTCTTATAAGTATCCTCTGATGACTAAACTCAGTCTAAATGCTGGAGTGGGACACTTGAGTTCTACGGATCTTTATGGGCCTAGAACGGATACGACTCTACCTGTTGCAGGCGATACCTTGTGGATGGATGGAGCTAGTGCTCGCGCGGAGGGGATTAATGCTCAAGGAGAACATATCGGTTCTTGTAATGTCACAAGTACTGTTGAGGTCTTGGCCGATGATGAAAATGGTAATAAGTACGTAGTTGCTTCAAGTATAGACGTGAAGTTACAACTTGTGCGTCCAACACAAATTGAAACTGATTCAGGATATCAAGTTCTCTACCAAAACTATAAAAAGTGTACTTCAAATTCCACTTGTTCGAGTGGAGAGTGCTGTTTTACCGATCGTTGTTGGAGCAATACTTTGGTGAGTCAGTGTTTTGATGGTAGTGCAACTCAGGGCTCGAGAAACTCAGGAGCTGCCTGTGTATCAGATCTAGAGTGTAAGAGCTTATGTTGTAACTCAGGAACTTGTGCTGATCACAATTCTGCAACAGGAGTTTTCTGTAATAAACCGAGTGGAACAAGCTGTATTGCTAAAGAATGGTGTCAGAAAGTACCTATCACCCGTTGTTTCATCATTCGTACAGGAACAACAAGTACAGGTAAGATTACTTGCG
>CAYWMU010000045.1:8192-16908 GCA_964459395.1 uncultured Bacteriovorax sp. | reverse complement strand
AAAGTCGTATTTGAAAGATTAGACTCAATTGAAGAGTGCCAATCTAATTTAAATCCAAATCGCAAGAAAATAGGTCTTAAGAGTTAGTTTCTCCTCGTGCTCTAAAACTCATACTCCAAAGAAGCAAAGTAAAAATTAAACTGCGAAAAGTTATAAACTTTATCGTTATCCACTCCACCTTCAAGCATTCGGTATCCTAAATTGGCCGTAAGGTTTGAGCTGATCCGATGGCTAAACATGAGGGCCAAATCAAAGGCCCGTCCTTGAGGGGCAGCGAGACCATCAAAGTCAAAAGTAAATTTCATTTTATCAGAGATCCAATATTCACTCCAAACATAGAGAAGTGGAGCAAAACCAAGATCATAACGATTCTTTTTGGTGTCCCCTTGTTTAAGCTTGATATTGGCATCCCTCACCTTTCCCGTGATCCCAACGTTTAGCTTAAACTTCTCTGTATTAAACCATTGGTAGAAATAACTGATGCGGTAAGAATTAAACTGATAAAGAGTTTTCGTTTCGCTATTCCGTGAGAATGTTTCACCATTAAACTCAATATCTTTTGAGTAACGATGATCTCCCTTCAATTTTAAGGGCGCATAGAGAAGACGAACTCCGTGTTTATTATCAAAAGCTTTTTTATAATCCAGCCTAAAGTAAGGATTACTCTCCGGTAGAGAACGTCTCATGTTGAACTTTGTTCCATCGTCTCCAGGTATTTTAACTTTGTTATATGAATTCTCCACCATCCCAAATTCTAGATTAAGACTGCTGCTCGCTTCTACAGCTCCATAGCTAATAAAAAAACAAGAAATAAGATTGATTTTCTTCATAGGTAAACCTTACTTAAAAAAGCCTGCTCTAAGATTAATTCCATATTCCACATAGGCCTTAAGACATGTCAGCATATGCATCCATCCTTGAGAATTTCCACGTGAATCCATATAGCCTGATTCGGAATTCTCCCAACCAACTTCTGATATCGTGACCAACGTGTTATCTGTAGAGAGCTTCTCGAAAATAAATTCCACTGTGGTTTTATAAGGATGACCTTCTTGATTAGGACTTGTCGCATCCCAAAGGAAGATAATTTTTTTATCTTTAACACAGTCCTTTACCGTCACATGGAAAGGTCCAGGGAAATCAGCAAATTCCCAGGTGACCGTGCTTCCCTCATTCAAAGGTGCTGATGCTCCACCTGTTACAAAGTAAGCCGATATTTTCTTAGGATTATAGACAGCATCAAAAACTTCCGAGATTGGTTTCTGAATACGACCAGAAATTTTAAAATCCAAATTCATAGAACTTCCTCTAGTTTGATTCTTGCGCTTGTTGACTGTCTCTCACCCCTTCAATTGGTTTTGTTTTACCAATGAAGTGCTTCTTTAAATTATTCACGCCTCTTTGATCATCTCCGAAAAACTTTTTAATAGCCTTCCTGAGAAAGAGAAAAAGTTCTGGCATCCCCATAACTATGAAATTCTCTCTGGCCAATTAATCGCTCCAGGGCTTCCTGAAGTAGCAGAAACAGCTTTCTTAAAAAAGAAAATGAACTCCTATGGAAAAACGTGGCATGTATGGAACACGGGACATCACGGACGAAAAGATGCAACCAAACTACCTTTGGGTGAGCCTCAGCTTGCTTGGTCTTTTAGGAAAGAAAGAGAGTAATGTAATTGCAATTCATAGTTTCACTCCAAATCAGTATTGGGTTATGAAACTATGAACTGCAAACAGCAGACCAGTTATCTAGAGTCTTAAACCTAGAGCAGCACTTAGAATATAGTTTTGGCTGGCATCAAACCCTGAGTTGAAACCAAAAAGTGAAGAGCCCTCTACTGATAATAACCATCTCTGACTTAACCAAAAGCGGGAACCTACTATCACTTGCCCATATTCATAACTCATTTCATCGATTTTAAAATTGATGCCCCAAGTATGTTCATCCTCAATTTCTTCAGGATCAGTATCGACGTGAACAATGCGAACTGTCGCATAAGGTTCCCAGAATCCAGAGCGGTAACTTAGCATGAGGTCACCATAGTAATGAGACCCACCTTCAGATAAACCGGCCCCTCCGGCGACGGCCATGGAAAAGCCTTCACTGAAATTGAGAAAAGCATATTTAGCACGAAGACCAGCACTCAAACTCTCCCATTGGATTCCAAAGTCAAAATTTTCGGTTAATCCATAATTCCATTTAGCTGCTACTCCAGCTTCACCATATGAACCTATAATTTCGTGGTTATTGTCTCCTACAGTCCGAGCAGTCTCATGAGAAACCAGAGGACCAACAGCACAACTTGTAAGAATAAAAAGAAGAGAGAGTGCGAAAAAGTTTTTCCTCATTTCAAAATCCCTTAAAAATAGTTTTCTTGAGAGTATAGCTTTCTTTATTTTTAAAGGAATAAAAAAAGGCCACTCGTGGGGGCCTTTTTTTACTTCAGAGAAGGATAAATTTCTTCGTAAGTTTTAATTTTATTTTCTTCGATTCGCTTATGAAGGTGAATACGCTTCAATTCACTTGCACTACTTAACCCCATGGCACCAACTAAGTGGGCCAGGGCTTCAAGAGTTTCATTGTGGAAGTTCTTCACGCGAGAACGTTTTGTTGGGATGTGAACACCTTTATAAAGATTTGGATCTTGAGTAGCAACTCCAGCAGGACATTTATTGTTATTACATCTCAAGGCCTGAATACAACCTAGAGCAAGCATCATTGAACGGGCAGCATAAGTAGCATCAGCACCAAGACAAAGAAGTTTTACAATATCAAAAGCCGTTGTAATTTTACCTGTTGAAAGAACTTTGATTTGTTCTTTAAGTCCATAAGACTTAAGCGTATCCACTGCAAAAATAAGAGCATCAACACCAGGAGTTCCTAGATAGTTTGCAAACTCCAACGGAGCAGCTCCAGTACCACCTTCAGCTCCATCCACAACAATGTAATCAGGATAGAGTTTGCGCTCTTTCATGAGCTTCACAAGATCTTCAAATTCTGGCTTATGCCCAATACAAAGTTTAATCCCGATTGGTTTTCCGCCAGAAAGCTCGCGCAGATTCTGAAGGAAATCAAGCATGCTGTTAGCATCTGTGAAAGCAGTATGCCCAGGAGGAGAGATAATATCTTGACCCATAGGAACGTTTCTGATTTTTGCAATTTCTTCAGTTACTTTATGACCTGGAAGGATCCCTCCGTGACCTGGCTTGGCCCCTTGAGACAGCTTCAGCTCAATCATCTTAACTTCTGGATGACTCGCATTCTTTTTAAAGAGTTCAGGATCAAACTGACCATCATGAGTACGACAACCAAAGTAACCAGTACCAATTTGCCAAATAAGATCCCCACCTGGTCTCAAGTGATATGGTGAAATACCACCTTCTCCAGTGTTGTGAGCAAACTTACCATCTTTAGCACCACCATTCAGTGCAAGGATAGAGTTCGGAGATAGGGATCCAAAACTCATGGCCGAGATATTAAGAATCGATAGAGAGTAAGGTTGCTTACAAAGATCACTCCCAACCATCACTCTTAAATCTTTACTTGATACATGCTTCGGATACATTGAGTGATTTACAAACTCATACCCTTGCTCATACACGTTGTGTTGAGTTCCAAAGGCGACAGTATCTAAAACTTTCTTAGCACGCTGGTAAACAACTGAACGTTGCTCACGACTAAAAGGTCTTCCATCAGTATTAGATTCAATGAAGTATTGATTGATCTCTGGTCTGATTGATTCAAAGATATAGCGAAGATGACCAAAGACTGGAAAGTTCGCTTTGATCGCGTGCCTCTTCTGCGCAATATCTCTAAATCCTAGGGCAAAGAAAGGAGCTGTTAACACTAGATTATACAGTCCCGGCTTCCATACGAAATAGAAACAGATGTTAATAAAAAGAACGATTATAAAAGCAATTCGAAACTGTTTTCTCATACAGTAATCTCAACCCCGGCATTTAAATTTTGTGGCAAGTATAGTCCTGACTTCATGGGCGAGCAAGTGGCCACTTGCTCAAAATAAAAGAAAATCATCAGATCACCTTTCATGAATTTTTTCTTAATAAATTCCACTACCTATAATAGGGGTGCAAACCGCTAATAACTCTTTTTGTCAGTAAGAATTACAAGCTATCTACAGTACACTTATGGCACTCTTTATACCTTTGATATTATTAAAGGGCAACTCAGCGGGATAGTCAGGTTAGGAGCAGGTTAAAACAGGTAGTTTTTATGGCGCTAAATATTGTCTTAGTGCTGTTTGCATCAGCATTGCCATCATAGTTGCAATCATAAATATTCGAATGGCCAGCATTGTTCTCATAGAATCCCTCCCCTATAAGAATGCTAACTATCATCCCCTCCAATGTCCTATAAGAGATTCTAAATTTAAAAGCCGACGAAAAAGCCCTCTGTTTCTTCCGCTAGGAGGCTTAGAAACTGATAGTGCGAACTACTTTTGTCGTAGATAAAATCGGACCCCACTCCAATGGTATTTATCTGGATTTGAGAGTTATTATTCTCTCTTACCACTTTAAGGATGTCGTAAATATCATCTTTCTTATTGGAGTTATGTAAGCTTGGAGCTCCGTCAGAGAGAAGAACAATGTCGCTAACTTGGCCTTTATAATTTCTCAGAGCGTATAGCAGAACATCCCTAGTAGGGGTTCCGCCAAAAGGCTTGAGATCGTAAATAAATTCTAGTGCTTCAAGCTTATGTTCAGCCGAATTGGACTTAACACTTCCCCACAGTGATTTAAAGGGAGCTCTCTGTCCTAAGGGAAACTGAATGATGTCCACTTCATACTGAGGAGGAAGTGCTGTGAGAAGCATCTTTAATCCGGCCTTCACTTGCCCAATACGATCTTCTTCCCTCATCGAGTAAGAAGTATCAATGATAAATAGAACTTTTTTACCCTTGAACTTAAAACCTACATCGAAGTTTTCACGACTCGTAGTTTTCTCATTAGCTTTTTTATTTAGTTCGTTCTCTAAGATCCTAGCGTTTAATTCCAATACTTGTTGTTTAACTTTTTGAAGCTCTTCATCCGCTTTCTTTAACTCTTGCACGTAGCTTTCCACCACCGCTTTATCGACTTTATCCGTATCATCTGCAATAGGAGGGTTTTTAGGGATGGCCACATAGAGAATGATTACCGCTCCTAAGGCTCCGCTTAGAAGATCAAGAAAGGAAATGGAAAAAGCATTTATCTCCCGTCTTTTTCTCATGGGCTCTCAATCTTATTGATTAAATTATCAATCAAAAACTCTTTTAGATCCGAATGAAAACGATCCGTTTCTTCCTGAAGCTTATGCACATACCACATAATGATAATCGAAAGAACTAAAGCGATTAATGTCGTGTCAAAGGCGACACCTAGAAGAGAAGTAATGAGATCCATATCTCCAGAATTCGCCACTAATAAGGCTTGAGAAATACCGATAACAGTTCCCACGAAACCGATTGATGGAATAACCCAGGTTAGATAACGAAGAACTGATTGGGCCCCTTCCCATTTTTCTTGGGAGACTTCAACTTGGATACTTACGATATCGATGAGTTCAGATAATGAAGAGGAGGCGCGGTACTTGGTACATGCTTTTTTTAGAAGGTCACTTAGAATATATTTTTCTTTTTTTTCAAACTCAATAATTTTAAATTTCAAGTTGTTAACATCAGAGGATAAGAAAACAATCTTTTCACCTGTAGGAATAATGTTTAGTTTAAAGGCCCTCCTCTCCCTGGAAAGAGAAGTTAATTTCTCCTGCGCTTCAAACCATGACCAAAAAAAGGCTAGATAAGTTAATATTTGAATATATCCGCCATTCTTGATATCACCACCTAATAAAATAACAAACCGATGAAGACTAGGGCTAGCTTCCTTACTGCTCACAGAAAAGAGGATAATGAGGATAATCATTAGTCCCAACGAGATAGTAAGAGCAAGGCTTAAGTTACGTAAGTTTTTCATTCATCATTCCGAAATAATAAAGCTTTATGCTAGTATCGGAAAATATTGATAAAAGGTAAGGAGTCTTATGAAGAATATACAAGTCCATCCGGACGTGCCGAAACTTATCAAAGAATATAAAGTTGAGACAACTAATCTGGGATTCGGAAAATATTTTTCCCCTATTATGATCACGGCCAAATACAGTCAAGGCCAATGGGGAGCTTTCAATCTTGAGCCTTATGCTCCAATTCCACTCGACCCTTGCGCGAAAGTCCTTCACTACGCTCAAGAAATTTTTGAAGGAATGAAAACCTTCAGAAAACCTGATGGTGATATCGTAATGTTTAGACCAGAGATGAACGCTCGTCGTTTCAATATGTCTGCTCGTCGTATGGCCATGCCAGAAGTTCCTGAGCAGCTATACCTTGATGCCTGCGAAGCTATTTGTGCTTATTCAAAGCCCCTTGTTCCTGGCAACCATGGTGAATCACTCTACCTTCGCCCTTTTATGATCGCCACAGAAGCCGGTCTTGGAATTAAGCCGGCCACTGAATTTCTTTTTGTTATCATCGCTTCTCCTTCTGGCGGATATTTCTCAGGCGAGTCAGTAAAAGTATACGTTGAGAGAAAAGATATTCGTTGTGCTCCAGGTGGAATGGGCTATGCCAAAACTGGTGGTAACTATGCAGCCTCTCTTAACTCTTACAAAAAGACTCTCGATATAGGTTGTGATCAAACCATGTGGCTAGATGCTCTAGAGCATAAATATATCGAAGAGATGTCTGGTATGAACTTCTTTGCCATTATTAATGATGAACTCCATACCCCTACTCTCACAGATACGATTCTTGACGGGATTACAAGGAAGTCCATTATCGATCTTGCAAGGATCAAAGGCTATAAAGTATCTGAGAGAAAACTCGCTGTTGATGAGGTACTTGAAGCTGTTACAGATGGATCTTGTACAGAAGCTTTTATGTGTGGAACAGCCGCTGTTATTGCTCCTGTTAAATCCTTCCTTGATAAAGGAAAGATTTATGAGCTCCCAGTAGTTGCAGATGGTGGGATTTCAATGAAGCTAAGAAAATCTCTTATCAATATCCAATCAGGAATCGAGCCAGCACCTGAAGGCTGGTTATATCCAATTCAAAATGTAGAGCTTTAATAAAAAAATGGCCCTCGCAAGAGGGCCATTTTTTTTTTAGATTGAAGGTAAAATCAAGAAGCAAAGAATCGCAACAAATGTCGGAAACAATGCCCCCTTTAAAAGACCAAGAGGGTTAATTCCTTCTTTACCAAAAGAGTCTTTTAGAATTCCATAACCAGCCGGGTTTGGAGCATTCGCAATAACAGTTAAACCACCACCTGTAACAGCTCCAGCAACCAACATATATTTGGCACTGTCGGTAAGCTCAACAAGAGAGCCAAGATAAGTGAGAGCGGCATTATCAGTAATACCCGTTAAACCTGTTGTTCCAAAGAAAAGGACATAATCACCTAAGGAAGAAATGAGAGGCTGCAACCACCATTTCTGAGGTGTTCCTAGGATGATTAACCCACCTAAAAAGAATCCTACCATGAGGGCTTCTTTAACTTTAACCGCATCTTGAAACTCTTCAGTAATTTTAGTAAAGCCAAGGAAGAAAAGGAAAAGCCCCATAAAAACCACCATGTGGTGAGCAGAAACAACAACTATTCCTAAGAAAAGAACGTGAACGAGAGTAATCCACCATGCAGGTGCCATCTTTTCTTCATTATCAGGACGAAGTTCAAAATCTCCTGTTAACTCATTCTTAAAATAGAATCCAACTGCAAGGGCTGCAATGATGCAAGAGATAGCCGCTTTATAACCGAACATTGATAACATCTCAACTATTCCCCAGTTCCAAGTACTAGCTACCATCAACACAGGGGGAGCGGCAAAATGTGTAAGGGTTCCACCAATCGAAATATTTACAAAAAGTAAACCAATCGTCGCGTACTTAAATTTTGTAGACATCTCTTTAGTAAAAAAGTTCTTGAGTAAAATGATAGAAGTCACAGTCATTGCTGCAGGCTCAGTTATGAAAGAGCCAAGAATAGGTCCTACAATAAGAGCGGTAAGATAGAAACTCAACTTTCTCTGGAAAGGAAGGAGTCTTGAAAGAGACACAATAATCTTTTCAGCGAACTTAATAACTGGTCGAGTACCTGCCATTGCCATAATCACAAAGACAAAGGCTGGTTCAGTGAAGTTCATAGACTCAAGATACTTAACCGGGGCCATATAGCCTTCAGTTATAAAAATAAGTCCTAGGTAAACTGCTGCCCACATTCCGAAAACGGCTTCGACTTCTGCCATGAAATGCCAGAAATTCTCACCGATGGACCCCTCTGGATATTTATGAGCAATATGAGCAAACTTACTGACTAAGAATGTGTGACAGATTGCGAGCGCAAAAATAACTGTAGCCGCAACCTCCAGAAAACTCGGATTCATTTATTTCCCCTTTAAATGATAGATACCTATCTATTCTAAGGGAAATTTTAATTTTTCGATATGAATTTTTAACTAGCCATTACTTCCAATGGAGTTTACCGGGCAAGAATCAATTTGCTCCTGGCAAAGCTCGATTTCTTCTGCAGTCTCGGGCTGTTTTATTACAAACGCACTACCATAATCATCTTCGCCAAAAAACTCCGGCGCATTACTGTAGCAAACGTTGCAAGCAATGCATCCCTCTCCCCCATCATCATCAGGATCTGTGGTATAGAAGGGGCCGGG
>CAYWMU010000045.1:5177-8182 GCA_964459395.1 uncultured Bacteriovorax sp. | reverse complement strand
ATATTACTGGGGTGTTTATTTTTTGGATTCGCCATAGTGACCAGAATATAGACTAAAACTTTCTCTTTTTACAAGAAAACTTCTCGCTAAAAACACTGTGCATCATTTTTGACAATTACTCTAAAAAAAAGGAAGTTTGATTAATTCATTTTTATCCATATCTAAGGAAATAACTCTATGGACCAAGCAATACTTTCTAAGGCCACCTCATGGGCAGAAAATAACTATTTTGATGAACATGACAGACAAGAGATTAGGAACCTTCTTAACTCTCTTCCCCAAAGTGAGGTTGAGCTTAATGAAAGATTCTACCGCGACCTAGAATTTGGAACTGGAGGACTTCGCTCTCCTATGGGAATGGGTTCTAATCGTATGAACAAGTACAATGTCCGTCGTGCCACCCAGGCCCTCGTCAATATGATGCTTAAATATTCTAAACAAAGCTGCGCCGTTGTTTCCTACGATTCTAGAAATAACTCTTTTAATTTTGCAAAAGAAGTTGCTGGGGTTTTTGCTGCTAATGGCATTAAAGCCTATATTTTTGATCAAATGGCCCCTACTCCAATTCTCTCATACGCTGTTAGATCGTATTCTGCACTTGGAGGTGTGATGATTACGGCAAGCCATAATCCTCCAATCTATAATGGCTTTAAAGCTTTTTGGAACGATGGCGGTCAAGTTGTTCCTCCCATCGATAAGGAAATTATTGATAGCTACAACACTCTTACCAACTGGCAGGAAATTAAATCTACTTCTTTTGAGCAGGCCCTCTCTGATGGGATGATTGAATGGGTTGGCCATGAGATCATTGAAAAGTATTACGAAGTTGTCGAAAACAAAGTTATTCAGAATAAAGAAATGTGCAAAGAACAAGGAAAAAGTCTTTCCATCGTTTATACAAATCTTCACGGTACAGGGGAAGTCTTCTGCCAAGCTGTTGCTTCTCGCTTAGGTTTTTCAAATTTTTATTCTATCCCTGAACAAGCAAAGCCTGATGGCAACTTTCCAACTGTTAAGTCTCCTAATCCTGAAGATGCTGAAGCACTTCAAATGGCAGTAGACTACATGCTTTCTCAGAATGCAGACATCGCCTATGGAACGGATCCTGATGGAGATCGTTTAGGAGTTGTTATTAACAATAATGGAACCCCGGCCTACATTAATGGAAATCAGATTGCTGCTCTCATGATTTATTATGTGATGAAGTATAAATCTGAAAACAAAACGATGCCTTCTCACCCATTGGTGATTAAATCAATCGTAACTAGTCCTATTCAAAATGCTATCGTTGAGCATTTTGGAGGAACTGTCCAAGATACCCTCACCGGATTTAAATGGATGGCAGGTCTCATAAGAGAATTAGAAGTAAGTAATTCAAAATATAATTTTGTCTTCGCTTCTGAAGAGTCTTTTGGATATATGCCTCACTCTGAAGGACGAGATAAGGATGGCGTCAGTGCTATGGCACTCATGAGCGAAGTTGCTCTTCACTACAAACTTCAAGGAAAAAATCTTGTTGAGGCCCTTGATGAGATTTATACTCAATTCGGTTTTTACTACGAGTCGCTTGTTTCTCTTACATATGAAGGAATTGCCGGCACTCAAAAAATTTCTCGCATAATGGAATTCTTCAGAAATTATCCTGAGGCACTTTTTGCGAGAGAAGAAATTGTTGAGAAAGAAGATTACTTAACATTACAAAAAACGAATATTGAAACAAAAGAAGTGAGTAAGATTGGAATGACTAAATCCAATGTACTGAGCTTTACCTTCAAAAGTGGGAATAAACTTTTCCTTCGCCCATCTGGTACAGAACCTAAAATTAAATTCTACACGATGGTTCGTGAGACAGAGGGTGAGTTAGCACAGAAAAAAGAAAATGCTCTTAAACGCGTTCAAATTATTGAAGCAGAAGTAAGAGCTCTATGTGAGAAATTATAAATGAGTTCAATTGTTCTACTGAGCGGAGGTATGGACTCTTTAGTCTGTGCTGGTTTGGCCATTAAAGAGGGCCAAGAAGATGTTTACTTCTTACATATGAACTATGGGCAGAAGACATCAGTAAAGGAGCGTCACTGTTTTGATGCCATCGCTGATTTTTATAATGTCCCTATGAAGAAGAGAAAAGTTATTGATATGACTTTTCTTAAACAGATTGGAGGAAGCTCTCTGACTGATGACTCGATGGAAATTCTATCTAGTAATCTTGAGAGTGGAGAAATCCCTAACTCATACGTGCCCTTTAGAAACTCTATTATTCTCTCCCTCGCTGTTTCATGGGCCGAGGTTGTTGGGGCCCATAAACTCTATATTGGTGCCAACCATGAAGATTCTCCGGGATATCCGGATTGCAGGCCTAGTTATTACGAAGCTTTTAATAAAGTTATCGAAGAAGGAACTAAAGCTGCAGATATAAGAATCATCACGCCGGTAATCTCTCTAAGAAAATCGGAAATTGTAAAATTAGGTAGCGAACTCAATGTTCCATTCGAACTTAGTTGGTCTTGTTACAAATCGACAAATAAAGCTTGTGGCGTTTGTGACTCATGTGTTTTAAGAAAGCGCGGCTTCAAAGAAGCAGGTATTAAAGATCCTATCACCTATCAGGCGTGACGTCTGATAGGTTTCTTAACTCTCTCCAAAGCTTTAATGATTTTTCTAAAATTCATAAAATCATAGCGACTCTGAGCTTTCAAAATGAAGTCATCAATAGAAGGTTCTTCATCTGTTAAAACATAATAAGAAAAGTCATTTGATATGATGAATAGAGCTGCGAGAGGTGAGATCCTCTCCGCTTTTAATCCAAAAGGAAATCCACTTCCATCCGGTAGTTCATGATGTTGCATAATGAGTACATCTGTATCAGGCGGTGCGGATGAGAAGTATCTTTTTACTAAACTTCCACCGTCTTTAGGATGACTAAGAAAGATTTTTTGATCTTCAGGCGTAAAGTCACCTTTCAATCTTTCAAACTCAGCTACGCTTGTTACTCTTAACAAGTCCGG
>CAYWMU010000045.1:3266-5167 GCA_964459395.1 uncultured Bacteriovorax sp. | reverse complement strand
AGCTAGGGTGATATCACAAAGAACTGCTGCATAAATGAGCTTATCCATTGTGGTTTTTGAGATCCAATCGAGTTGTTTAGCAAGCACACAGGAAATAGTCGAAGTCATATTGGCCTTGAGACTAAAAAAGGCTTGATCATCAAGTCTGGATTTTAGCACTTTAAAAAGTGGCTCTAGAGCAGGCTCCTTCTCGATAAATTCTCTTATCCGGCTTACGCTCTTATCAATACTATCTCTGAACTCTTTATCAATATGAACTTCATCATTAATTCTTAGAATCTTTTGTTCAAATCTTTTCTCAGGGGTGTCGGAAGCACCTCTAAGAATAAATCGAAAGTTATTCGACTTTAAAAACACTTCAATCTGATTCTGAATTTGTGAAATAACCCATTGACCAGTGTCTCGATGAAGATAGAGATACTCGATACCTTTGTTGCGATATTTTTTTATATCGATATTCTCAGTATTATCATCTTCATTGAAGACTTTGATAAACTTCTCTCCAATTTTAATGAAAAGATTTTTGTTAATTCCATCAAGAATTGCGAGAAAGTTCATATCAATACGGCAGTAGTCTTCAGTGTTGGTATAACTACTCTCTTTAAATAACGTTTTAACTTCTTCTAAAAGATTATTTGGTAGCCCCACTTCTTCTAGGAGTTTAAAGTGACTTATATCGAGAATACTTTTTACATCTTCACGAACCTTATCCACTAAAACCATGATCTTTACTTTCTTGGCATTGGCCTTGAGATAAGCAACAAAGTCTTCGAGCAGATAAGCGTTTGGAGTATAGTCGTAGATAATCATGCTAGGAGCTTCATCTAACTCGCGAAGATAATTCAATGCCTTCTCTTCGGACTCAAGCTCGGTCACATCTGTTTGCAGTAATGTTTCTAAAACAAATTTGATCATGCCTCTCATGTAAGGTGATGCTGAAACAACTAAGAGAGGAAGTTTTTTTTGATTTTTTTTCATATTAATAAAGCTGAACGAAATCGCCCTCTGTCACAGATCCACCTGAATGAAGTATACATACGGCCCCTTCATCAGATAAATAGTCCACGACTTCTAGTGTACCTTTTACTTCTCCTGACGAAATTCCAATAATCGCGCCGGTAGCGGGATCATAGATCTCCTCCCCTTCTGTTACGACTTTCAAGATATCACCAATATTAATACCAGCAGAGCGTCCTGCATTGATATAAATTCTTGTTCCGATAATTCTCGCAACTCGCCCCATCCAATCTAATTTAGAGGCAACCTTAATCACTTTCGGAACAAATTTACGAGAAGCAACTTGTACTGAATAACGAAGGAGTTCTTGACGGTAAGCAATGCTGTCTTCAGGATTGGCCTGATAGAACTTCAGGTTTTCATCTGAAATGTTGCCATCAAGGATCTCGCTGTAAAGTTCTTTGTTGGCCTGAACATCAAAAACTTTAAGTTCAATATTTGTTTCGGCCATGGATTTTACTTTTCTTACAAATCCTATTTCATCAGTTCTTTGCCTAACTCTTGCTTCTTTAATGCGACCAAAGATAACAATATTGATTCCACTCATTTTGGCCTTACGGGCAAGTTGAGTGAGTTTAAGTCCGCCTCCAGCATAGATATCCTTACTACTTCCAAAAATTCTTTCTCCCTGAGGATCAAGAATCAGATCTTGAGCATAGGAAAGCTCGCGACGCAATTCTTCGGTGGCAGTAATCGCTAAATCATGTCCCCCCACGGGAGCTTCATTAAAAAGAGGAAGAATCGCTACTTTTTTTCTTATGGGAGAAAACTCACTTGTCTTCTTTTGAGATATCATGGGACGACGAGGTCTTGAGCCATGATCGAAAGCACAGGATTGAACAAGGAAACATATTCCTAAAGCTGAAAACAGCGCAGTCCTTAGC
>CAYWMU010000045.1:0-3256 GCA_964459395.1 uncultured Bacteriovorax sp. | reverse complement strand
CACTTGCATAGATAACTCTTCCTTAAGTTACGTCAATATTTAAAAACTTCTACTCTATCGGACTCAACTCTATAGCGGGCCCTTTACTATTAAAGCTGGTCTTTAATTCATAGACCTTAGATGATTTTAGCTCGTTTATGCGATTCAATAAATCACGAAAAGCTTTTTCCTCTCCTTGATAGAAATAAAGGAGTGTGGCCTCATCTTGAGAAAAATTATCAAGCTCTATTTCAAGGCCCATACTTGACCCTCTCGTTTTGATCAAATCCCTGAGAGCAATAACATCACCAAGATGTTTTTGACCTTTAACTGTAACCTGTCCAACTTGGTTAAGTTTAACGATTTGTTCAATGAATCCTCTCATCTGTGTGAATCGTTGAGCACTCGATGAAAAAATTTGAGTAGCAAGATTAGAGTTTAGTTTATGTAAATCTCCTCCCCTAAGGTTACGAGATTCGCCCTTTGTAGATAAACTTCCTAATACTTTTTTTGTGTTGATATCAGTAAGGACAACTCGTCCTTCCCATTTAAAGCCTGGATATTGAGCAGTCGCATTGGCGTTTCTAAAAATGTCATAAGAAACATTTACCCATACTCCATCAGAGTAATCAGGATTGAAGGCCTTATTACGACCATTACCTTGCCAACTGTGAAGATAATTTAAGCACTCTTGATGACAGATTTCCACTTCATCAAAATTTTCAGGTATATTATTTGACCACCAGTCCTTCCATGCTCCAGCAAGGGCTTGCGAGAAATTAGCTTCCCATTCAATTCCAATATCACTCCACTTAAAGCTGTGAATATTACTTTCAACAATGAGCCACATCTTAGAAAACTTCGTGTTATCGGCCTGAAGAGTTCTTCTCATCAAACGCTGAAGTTTTACTTGGTCCACGTTTAGTTGAATAATGGCCTGCCACTGATTAGCTACTTCTGGATTTTTAGAGATTGAAACAAATGAGTAAGACCTCAAAAGATCAATATGTTTTGAATAATTAAAAAAATCAAACTGTCGTTTTTTGAAAGCGTCCTGAGCAGTCATATTCGACTGAGCGTCGTCATTGTTTTCTAACTTTTGCTCATAATAGTCTTGGAAATTTTTTCTTAATTTCTCTTGATAACTATTAAAATCGAAGCCTAATTCAGAGGAGAATTTCTCGATAGCTTGGGTAGCTGCCTGATGAAGCAGGGCCTTTTTTATATCCTCACCTCTGATATCTCCATAAGATGAGAAGTTCTGGCTGACTTCTTGTCGACTATCTAACTGAGCGAAAGAAATATTTGTTATCAAACAAGTAATTAGGATAATCCATTTCATGTATTAACTTCCTCTAACTTCCCATCCACAATAAAATGAACTGAGTTCTCATTTAAAACTTCATTAATTTTTGCGGCCATCTGAGGTGATGGACTAACTAAGTAGTTATCATCAAGAGGCATTCTTGCCCGCCCCTCAGGAGTCTCAAAAATAAAATGTACAGGTACTGTACCACGATAACTTAAAAGAATCCTCTGAACTTCTACTAATGAGTACTCATTTAATTTCTCAACATTGGCATTAATTCTTACTGAAGAAACTCTTGAGTCAGATTCATCTTTAAGATGACTAATTTTACTTAAGAAGAACTTTTTAGGATCCTCACTTAAATTGACGGCTCCATGAAACACTAAAGGTTCATGAGGGATGAGCTGCTCGTGAAATTCAGCATAGGTTTTGGGAAAAATCATACATTCAATTTTAGATGTAAGATCCTCAATGCCGATAATCGCCATCTTATCTCCCTTCTTCGTCATGACTGTCTTGATTTCTGAGATCATACCAGCAATGACCATATTTCTTTTCGAAGGGTCATGGTCTTTTCCTCTTGGATTAAATCCGTCGGGCCTTGCAACTGTAGGAAGGTCGTGAATTTCAGCAATCGTCATGGAAGAGAGCTTTTTCATAATCTCTCCCAGCTTCTCCAGCGGATGTCCTGAAACATAGATTCCTAGCAACTCAGCTTCCATTGCAAGCTTTTGCTTATCATCATACTCTTGGGATTCTTGAATATTTAATTGCTCTACAGCAGTATCCTGCGCTCCTCCCATATCAAAGAGAGAAGTTTGCCCCATAAGTTTTGCTTCTTGAGTTTTCTCAGCAAATGTTGTGATAAGCTCCAAGTTCTCTAGAAGAGTTTTCCGGTTGAATGTTTCGCAGTTATCAAAGGCCCCAACTTTAATGAGGGACTCCATCACTCGCTTGTTCACACTCTTGTGAGATACCTTCTCACAGAAATCAATTAAGCTTGTAAATTCACCGTGCTCAGTTCGCGCCCGAACAATTTCCTCAACCGCTCCTTCACCTACCCCTTTCACTGCCCCAAGGCCGAAACGAATGGTGTCTCCAATAACGTTAAAAAGCCAAAGAGACTCATTAACATCAGGAGGAAGAATATTGATTCCATAATCTTTAGCTTCCGAAATATACGAAGTAATTTTATCTTTGTTGTTTAATTCTGTTCCTAAAAGAGCTGCGAAAAACTGTGCAGGATAATACTTTTTTAAGAATGCTGTTTGGTAGGCCACTACTGAGTAGGCCACGGCATGGGACTTGTTGAATCCGTACTCTGCGAACTTCTCCATGAGTTCAAAAAGGTGAATAGCCTTTTCTTCGTCAAAGCCTCTTTCGACAGCACCCTTTCTGAAAATCTCTTTATGGTAGGCCATCTCTTCGGCCTTCTTCTTACCCATTGCTCGACGAAGCATATCCGCTTGGCCAAGAGAATACCCCGCTACCACTCGAGCAATGTTCATCACTTGCTCTTGATAAACGATAATTCCGTAAGTGTCTTTTAGAACGGGTTTTAGTTCATCAAAGATGTATACTTCAGGTTTTTGACCGTGTTTGATATCCGCAAACTCTAAGTGCATCCCAGATCCCATCGGTCCCGGTCTATAAAGAGCGTTAATAGCGGTAATATCATCAATGGAGTCAGGCTTAATTCTTTTACAAAGATCCTGCATTCCACTGGATTCTAGTTGGAAGACTCCTACCGTTTCACCGTTTGAGATCATTTTATAAACATCATGATCATTGTAATCAATATCTTCAATATCAAAGTCAGGCTTTAGATCTCGTTGAATGAGTTTTTGTGCATTTGAAATAACAGTAAGAGTTTTAAGACCTAAGAAGTCGAATTTAACGAGACCTATTTTCTCTGAAAAATCTTTATCAAATTGAACAAATTGTTCACCCTTTGCTCCTCTATACAAC